>NZ_JAXIXE010000044.1:0-23342 GCF_036305205.1 Megasphaera massiliensis | reverse complement strand
TTTGATATATATATATATATATATACTTATTTATTTATATAAATACAATTCGTAGAATTCTAATAAATCTTTAATAGTTGTCCTTTTCACATTCTATTTCCGGAATAAACGGCTTTTAATAGCCATTTCTTTATTTTAGGATTGATATATATCATAGACATCAAATCCACATTCTCAAGAATATACTTGAATTTTTAAACGTTTTGGTGTATTATCATTGTAACATATTTGACACATCTTTTTGTGTTAAATAAAAAAAACATAAATTTGGGAGCGTGGAATACAAATCACGTACGTTTTTCGATGCATGAATCTCGATATTTTTTATCAACAGCCTCTCGAATAGAGATTTCTGCTGATTTTTTATTTAGAGAGAATGCTGATATTTTTTATCGGATATCCGTCATCATTTGACCCATTCCCAAAAACTTACATGAATGGATAATACCCGCATCCCGAACTCACCAAGGAGGCATCATGTTGATGAGAAAATCACTCTACCCAAGAAAAAAATCTACCCTGATCGCCATTTTAGCCGCATTGGCCATCTGTGGAACCCTGTCCGTATCAGCTGCCGACTCGACTGAAGAACCGGTTGGCGATACACTGGATCTAACAACGTCCGATACCACTCACAAAAATAAAGTGACCAATAACGGCAACTCCCAAAAGGATACGATTGCCATCGGTTTTGACAATACTGCCACAAACGGAGGATTAGCCATCGGTTCCAACAATACCGTAAGCAATGCAGCCCGCATGCATCTGGCCACGGCAATCGGTCGAAACAATACCGCCAATAATGATTCTGTCGTCGTCGGTCACAGTAACTCCGGGATCGGCGGCAGTGCCGTCTTCGGGTTCAATAACTACGGCAGCTCTTATGCCACGGTACTCGGTCTCAATTCTAAAGCGGCCGGTGGCATTGCAATCGGGAACGGAGCCAGAGCCGGTGCTTTCCAGATTTCTGATAAGCCGACGACCTCGACCATGATAAACTTTACGACAGCCATCGGCAATGGCGCCGTGTCCTTGAACGGGACATCGATTGGCTATCTGGCTAAATCAAATCTTGAAGGGCTTGCCTTAGGCACCGAAACAAACGCCCTGTACGGCGGCACGGCCCTCGGCAGCGGTGCTGCAACGGCAGAAAACACCTACTCCCTCTTCCATGCCGACGGTGTCGCCCTCGGTGACGGCGCCCAGGCCAACCGCAGTTACGGTGCCTATGGCTACGTCCCTCTCAGCGATACGGCTGCAACCTTAAAGACAGAAGACTCGATGGCCAATGATCTCGCCTTAGCGAAGCAAATGGGCGACTCTGTCTTAACAGCCGTACAGGGCTTCTACGATAAATACGGTGAAGACACCTATAAAGAGTGGAAATCACTGGCCTCAGAATATGAAAAGGCAGACATGGCCGCTAATAAGAAAAGAGTTGCCATGGAAGAGACCACCTATGCCTCTGAAGCCGACCGACTGAAAGACTACAACGAATTAAAGGTGTTAGAAACACAGACCGAAAATGCAAAAAACGCCTTATCGGCTTTTGAAAAGCAAAACAGTGGCATAAAAAATGCCATCCGCCTTAAAGAACATACCCTGTCCCCCTTCAAGGCTAACGGCAGTGCCGTCAGCATCGGCCGCTCCGCCGTCATCGCCGCCGACGGATCGGTTGTGACCAGAGCGATTACTCGCCAAATCACTAACCTGGCTGCCGGTACGGCTGACACGGATGCCGTCAACGTTGCCCAGTTGAAACAGGTAAAAACCTATGCCGACGGCATTGCTAATACCGTAAAAGAACTGACGGACAAAGTTGCTTCCGGCAGTCGCGACTTTGCCGGCGATGACCAGAATAAGGTCAGCGTCAAAGTCGGTGAAACCATGGAAATCACCGGCGGCGCTGCTACCACCAATCTGTCTGACGACAATATCGGCGTCGTAGCAAAAGGCGAAAACGGCGTTTCCATCAAATTGTCCAAAGACTTAAAAGGCCTCAATACGGCGGAATTCAACACCAGCATCACCGTCGGTACTGGAGACAGCAAGACGGTCATTACCGGTGATTCCATCCGCACGGGCAATACGACGATCAACAATAGCGGTCTTACCATTGTAAACGAAGACTCGTCGAAAAACATTACCATCCAGGATGGCAACATCAACATGGGCGGCAATGCCATTCACAACGTCGGCGAAGCAACCGAAGCCGGCGATGCCATCAATAAAGGCCAGTTCGATCGGACAATCAACAACTTCACCACCGGCATGAGTGAAATGAACAGCCGTATCGGCCAGATCGACCGCAATGTCAACCGCGTCGGTGCCGGTGCCGCTGCCTTGGCATCCCTCCATCCCTTGGATTTTGATCCCGATGACAAAGCATCCTTCGCCGTCGGCTTCGGCTCCTATAAGAGCGAACACGCTACTGCCCTCGGTGCCTTCTATCGTCCCAACGAAAACACCATGGTAAACCTCGCTGCAACCATCGGAAACAGTGATGATATGTACAGCGCCGGCGTTTCCTTTAAGATTGGCCCTGCTTCCCCTTACGCTCACATGAGTAAGTCGGAAATGGCCGTCAAGCTGGAAGAATTGACAGCTCAGAATCAAAAAATTGAAAGCCAGAACCAAGAACTCAATGAAAGATTAGCTAAATTAGAAGCCCTCGTCGCCGCTAAATAAGCTAACGCACTTACCAATCAGACATCCTTCGATACCATCGTCACATCGAAGGATGTCTTTTTCATTGAATTTTCATATGACGGTATATTTTCGTCATATCTCATTTATATTTCCCCCACCATTCAATAACTTTAGAACCGATTATTTTGTAGGAATTTTTCTGACAAGATTTCCATCTTCGGTAATCTATCATAAACGATGATCGACTATATAAAGCCATTTATAAGCTTTTAATTTTCGTAGGAATAATTCCTACAAAACATTCGTTTTTGTGACATGACAATGATATATTTAAATAAAAATCGTCATAAAGACTTGTATTTCACTTCAAATTGTAGTATTATACTCCATGGAAAATACATAGCAAAATGTATTTTATATTCCTACATATGAACTTGCATATTGCCGGTTCATTTATTTTTTACAGTTAAACAAGATATTTTTAATCATATTTAACCGTTAATTTGGACTAAAATTATTCATATTATCCGGTTAAAAAATAAAATGAGCCGATAAGCTGCCTAGTAGGAATCATCGAGGAGGATTTACGATTATGAAGAAAACAAAAAGATTTAGCCAAAAGAAAGTCACCCTGAGTACATGCTTAGCCGTACTGGCGATTTGCGGTTCCTTATCGGTCTCAGCCGCCGATCCCGTTACAATGGATTTAACATCGGGGACGGATCATCCGAATAAAGTATCATCCAGTTCCACGACGGCCGATACGGTAGCCATCGGCTTTGACAACCAAACGTATAATGGTGCCTTAACCATCGGCGATCACAACTACGCTATAAACACCGATACCACCGTTATTGGACGAAATAACAACGGCAATAACGGATCTGTCGTCGTCGGCTATGACAATAAAAGCACAGCCGCCGCTACCGTCGTCGGGCAAAGAAACCTCGGTACCAGCTGGGCCACCGTCGTCGGCCGAGATGCAAGGGGCGCCGGTGCTGTCGTTATGGGCATGCAAGCTAGCGGCGGTATTTTCAACATTGGCCAGTCAATGACCAATGACCAAACCACATCCTACTATTCAACGGCAGTAGGCAACTATGCCACGGCTCTCGTCGGGACAGCCATCGGGCATAAGGCCAAAGCAGATCACAGCGGCGTTGCCCTCGGTGCCAGTGCCAATGCCATGTACGGCGGTACCGCTCTCGGGAGAGGCGCTGCTACAGCGGAAAACACCTACTCCTACATCCGTTCTGACGGCGTCGCTTTAGGGGATAATTCCTACGCCAACCGCGGTTACGGTATCTACGGCTACGTTCCCCTCAAAGACTCAACAGATATTGTCAAGAGTATCTACTCAACAAGCGCGGCAACGGACTCGATGGCAAACGATATAGCCCTGGCCAACAAAACCGGCGATGACAGTGTCGTCACAGCCGTCACTAACTTCTACAATACATACGGTGAAGATGTCTATAATGACTACAAAACGGTTGAATCTGCCTATGAAAAAGCCGTCATGGCCTATGATAAACAGGCTGCTAAAATGAACAGCACGACCTACGCCACAGAAGCTGACCGGGCCGCCGACCTTGCCACACTCAACGACTTAGCTGCCGGTAAAAAAACGGCCATCGCCGCCTTGAATGCCTTCGAAAAAGAACACGACGGCATTGCTAAGGCTGTCCTCCGCAAAGACAGTGCCCTTTCCACCTATAAGGCAACGGCTGCTGCCGTCAGCTTAGGCTATGGTACGACCGACAGCAACGAAGCCGTTACTCGTCAGATCACCAACCTCGCTGCCGGTACGGCTGACACGGACGCCGTCAACGTCGCCCAGTTAAAACAGGTAGCCACCCTTGCCAATAATCACACGGCCATTACCGTAAACGGAAAAGCTCCGACAGCAGGAACCGACGGTGAACTTGGAGACTATGTCGGCGACAACAACCTGACCATGGCCGTGAAGGACGTAGACGGGCAGAAAACGTACGACTTAAAGTTGAGCAATAACCTCGTCATTGGTGAAAAAGGCACGGACGGCACCGATGGAACCGACGGCACAGCCGGCAGTATCGGCATCGTCGGACCGAAAGGTGAAGATGGCAAAAACGCCTATGCTGATATCTCCGTAAAAGATGGAGCTGACGGCCTTGACGGCGAAAGCCTTACCCGCATCGTTTACACTGATGAAAACAACCAGGAACATCAGGTAGCCACCCTCGATGACGGCTTGAAATTTACCGGCGATACAAAAGATGTAACCGTCGCCAAGAAATTGAACGAAACCCTTTCCATTACCGGCGGCATCAGCGATGCCTCTAAACTGAGCGATAACAATATCGGTGTCGTCGCAGACAGTAACGGCGGCTTAACCATTAAACTGTCCAAAGATTTGACCGGCATCAACAGCATTACAGGCCTTACCAATACGACTTGGGATGCTGCGAACATCGTAAGCGGCCGTGCAGCTACAGAAGATCAGCTGCAGTCCGTTGCCAGCGGCATTACCAATACGGTAAACGCCAATAAAGTCATTGCCGGCGATAACATCAGCGTTACGCCCAACAAAGACGGCAGCGGTACGACGGTTTCCTTAAAGAACGACATCACCTTAGGTGATAAAAATGATTCTTCTAAACAGGTAAGCATTAATGGTGACGCCGCTAAAGTCACAGCTGGCAGTGGCAACAATCAAGTCGCCATCGACGGCTCTAAAGGCCAGATGACGACGGGCGGCGGCATTGTCCTCGGCAATCAGACCGTTGAAGCAAAAAAAGCGGACGGCACGGTTGTAAAGAGTGAAACCGGAAGCTACCTCACCGGTCTCGATAACACGACCTGGAATCCGAACAACAATGGCTACGTAGCCGACCGGGCCGCTACGGAAGGTCAGCTTAAAAACGTATCCGATACGGTCAAAAACATCAGCGATACCATTGGCGTCATCGGCACCGGCACTCGCGACTTTGCCGGAGATGACTCGACCAATAAGGTCAGCGTAAAACTCGGCGAAACAATGAATCTCACCGGCGGTGCCGACGTCAATAATCTCTCTGACAACAACATCGGCGTCGTCGCCAACAGCGCCAAGAACGGCTTTGACATCAAATTGTCTAAAGACTTAAAAGGCCTCAATACGGCGGAATTCAACACCAGCATCACCGTTGGTACCGGCGACAACAAGACGGTCATCACCGGCGACTCCATCCGCACGGGAAATACGACGATCAACAACAACGGCCTGACGATCAATAATTCCGATCCTACGAAAAACATTACCATCCAGGATGGCAACATCAACATGGGCGGCAATGCCATTCACAACGTCGGCGAAGCAACCGAAGCCGGTGATGCCATCAATAAAGGCCAGTTCGACCGGACGATCAACAACATCGGTAACGGCATGAACGAAATGAACGGCCGCATCAACCAGATTGGCCGCGACGTCAACCGCGTCGGTGCCGGTGCCGCTGCCTTGGCATCCCTCCATCCTTTAGATTTCGACCCCGATGACAAGGGCTCCTTCGCCGTCGGATTCGGCTCCTACAAGAGCGAACACGCTGCCGCCCTCGGCGCCTTCTATCGTCCCAATGAAGACACCATGGTAAACCTTGCCGCTACCATCGGCAACAACGACAACATGTACAGCGCCGGCGTTTCCTTCAAAATCGGCTCTTCTTCCCCTTACGCTCACATGAGCAAGTCGGAAATGGCCGTTAAATTGGAATCGCAGGATAAAGAACTGACTGACCAGAATCAAAAAATTGAAGCCCTGGAAAGCCAGAATCAGGATCTCAATGCAAGACTTGCTAAATTAGAAGCTCTCGTAGCCTCTAAATAATACGATCTCCTCCTTACGAAAAAGACATCCTTTGACTTTCCCTTGCGTCAAAGGATGTCTTTTTTACGCTGGGTTTCAATGCCTCATTCCCAACGAGAATGATAAGGGTAAAATCTCAGTTGACAGGATAATAAAGTGGGATTATACTGAACTGTATTTAGCAAAATGCAGTTTCTTACAATAAAAAAAGGAGGCTATCATGCTATTCAAAACGATTAGTCGCCACCTTCTCGGCAAGCCTTTGGAGAATACCAAACTCGAGGGCGAACAGATGCCAAAATGGAAGGCCCTGCCTATTTTCTCATCGGATGCCCTGTCATCCGTCGGGTACGGGCCGGAACAGATTGCCATCGTCCTGGCTTCGGTACCGACCTTAGCGACATACCGTTATTTCGGACCTATCGTCTTAGCTATCATTGCCTTATTATTCATCGTTGCCCTGTCCTATACCCAAGTCGTCCGGGTCAATCCGGGCGGCGGCGGTTCTTACGGCATCGCCATGAAATACCTCGGTGTCTACCCGGCCCTCACGGCAGGAGCGGCGCTTCTGGCCGATTACATCCTGACCGTTGCCGTTTCCATTTCTTCAGGGACGGCGGCGCTGGTCAGTGCCTTTCCGGTCCTCCACCCTTATCACGTCTATCTCGACCTCGGCGTTCTCATCCTGATGATGATCGTCAACCTGCGCGGTACCAGGGAGGCCTCAACCGTCTTCGTCTGGCCGACGTACTTCTTCTTGGCTGCCATGGGGATCACCTTAATCGGCGGCTTCTATCAAATCTGGAACGGCACCCTAACGGCTCATACCGTCGCTGTCGAAACGGTAGCCCCATTGAATCAGGCCGCCCTGATGCTCATCGTCCTGCGGGCCTTTGCCAACGGCTGTAGTTCTATGACCGGCATCGAAGCCATTGCCAACGGCGTCACCATGTTCAAGACGCCTCAGCAAAAAAACGCCATCGAAACGACGGCTGTCATGGCCTGTATCCTGGCAATCATGCTCGGAGGCCTCGGTTACCTCATCATTTATCTTCACCTCTTACCGACACAAGGCTATACCCTGTTGTCTCTCCTTGTCGAAGATATCTTCAGCCGGACCTTGATTTACTACGTCATCCAGATTTTGATGATGGTCATCCTCTACATCGCCGCCAATACGGCCTATAACGGCCTGCCGCCGCTCCTTTCTTTCATGGCCGTCGACGGCTACGTCCCCCGCTACTTTGCCAACCGCGGTGAACGCCTGAGCTATTCTAACGGCATCCAAGTCCTGACGCTCATGGCCGGCATCTTGATCGTCCTCTTCCAGGGTAATATTGAGCACCTCATTTCCCTCTATGCCATCGGCGTATTCCTCTCCTTCACCATTGCCCAATCGGCCATGGTCGTCCACTGGAGACAATGCCGGGAACGAAACTGGCGCCTCTTTTCCGTCATCAACGGCTTCGGTGCCCTGGTCACGGCCTGCGTCGTCGTCATCGTCCTCATCACCAAATTCATCTACGGTGCCTGGATCATCGTCCTGCTCATCCCGACCTTGGTCTATATGTTCCTTAAAGTCCATCATCACTATGATGACGTCCGGGAACAGCTGTTGCTGACACCGGAGGAATACAGGAAGGTCATGACCACCGACTTAGGCCGCAATATCATCATCATCCCTATTGCTTCACCGACTCAAGCCGTAGCCAAAGCCATTCGCTACGCCAAGATCATCAGCGGTTCGAAAGATAAAATCTATGCCGTCAACGTCTACAGCGACGATGAACGGGGCAAAAAGATCAAAACCTTGTGGCAGCAGTTGGAACCTGACATCGAGCTCATCATGCTCCAGTCTCCCTATCGGCAGTTGACAGACCCGCTCATCACCTTTATCCAAGAGCTGCGGAAAGAGACGGCTCCCAAAGATACGATTACCGTCCTCATCCCGGAATTTGAAACGAAAAAATTATGGCACCGCCTGCTTCACAACCAGAGCGGCTGGCTGCTAAGACTCCGTACCCTGCCTTACTTAGACGTCGTCGTATCGACAGTCCCCCTGCAGTTTACGAAATAGCAATCAAGCAGCATCTACAACAAAGCCCCGTCGAAGGAAATTTCTTCGACGGGGCTTTCTGTTATGGAACTGTCATCGGGAGATGGTCAGTTATTTTTTATAGAGCATGCGGACCGAATTGAGGACACACAGGGCAGCGACGCCGGAGTCGGCGAATACCGCAGCCCACATGGAGGCGTAACCGGCAAAGCCGGCGACCATGACCAGCCCTTTGACGCCTAAGGCAAAGACTACATTTTGCTTGGCAATCTTCATCGTTTCTTTCGACAGATGAAGGGCCTTAGGAACGGCGCTGACTTTGGAATGCATGAAGACGACGTCAGCTGCTTCTACGGCCGCATCGGCACCGCTGTTCATAGCTGCCCCGACATCGGCCCCGGCCAGGACCGGCGCATCGTTGATGCCGTCGCCGACGAACATAACCGGACCGTATTTCTTACGAAGTTCATCCATTTGTCGTACCTTATCCTGAGGCAAGAGCTTGGCCCGGACGTCGTCGATACCGGTCTTGGAGGCGATGTAATCGGCAGCCTGCTGAGAATCACCGGTAAGCATGGCCGTCGTAATGCCCAGACCGGAAATAGCCTTAATGGCATCGACGGCATCTTCTTTGATCGTGTCGGACACGACCATACGGCCGGCATAGCGGCCATCGACGGCAACGAACAGTTCGGCACCGTATTCAGCCGCTTCTATCGTCGGCATAACCACGGCATGACCGTCCATGAGCTTCTGATTGCCGCAGAGGACGACGTGACCGTCAACGCTGGCCTTCAGACCCTGGCCGGCAAATTCTTCAACGGCTTCCGGTTGTGCCAAGGTCAAGCCTCGTTTTTCAGACGCTTCGACGACGCTGCGGGCAATGGGGTGGTTCGATGCCTGTTCCACCGATGCACTGAGGCGGAACACCTCTTCTTCGTCAAAGCCATCGGCCGGCAGGACCTGGTGGACGACGAAGTTTCCTTTGGTAATCGTCCCGGTCTTATCAAAGACGACAGCGCCGATATTTTTAAGCTGTTCGACGGCAATACCGCCTTTAAACAGGATGCCCTGCTTCGACGCGGCACCGATGCCGGCAAAGAAGCTGAGGGGCACGCTGAGTACCAAGGCGCAGGGGCAGCTGATGACAAGGAAGGTCAAAGCCGTATAAATCCAGTAATGCCATTCGCCCGTAATCAAGGACGGGATGATAGCCGTAGCCGCGGCGATCGCGACGACAGCCGGCGTATAAATGCGGGAAAAGCGAGTGATAAAGCGGTCGATCTTGGGTTTTCTGGCCGCCGCTTTTTCGACGGATTCCAAGATTTTAGTGACCATCGATTCCGCCAGTGGCTTGGTAACCTTGACGTGGAGGACGCCCGTCGTATTGATGCTGCCCGACATGACTTCAGTCCCTTCATGGCAGGTAACGGGAACCGGTTCCCCGGTCAGAGCCGACGTATCGAGAAGACTGTCGCCGGAGACGACGACACCGTCCAAGGGGATGCGGTCGCCGACGCGGACGACGGCAATGTCGCCTACAGCAGCATCACGAGCCGGAACTTCAACGGTGCTTCCGTCTTCCATAAGGCGGTGGATGACGTCAGGCCGCATATCGATAGCAGCCGCCACCTGTTTACGGCTGCGGTTTACAGCGCGATCTTCCATAGCTTCCCCGATACGGCTGAAGAGCATGACGGCAACGGCTTCCGGATAATCACCGATGGCGAAGGCCCCGATGGTAGCTACGGCCATGAGGAAATTTTCGTCAAAAGGCTGACGCTTCATGATATTTTCAGCCGCTTCGCGAAGGACACTATAGCCGAGGAGTAAATAAGCGACGATATAAGCGGGAAGTGAAAAAGCTTCGGGAACGAGGTCGGTTACATAGGTAATTAAAAAGACAAGGGTTCCGACGACCAGGGTCCACAAGGCGCCCCCTTCTTCCTCTTCTACTTCTTCATTGTGGCAGCAGCTGCAGGTACCGATAGAATCAAGACTGACCGATTCCTCACCCTCGCAGCAACTGCAGTGTTCTTCTTTTTCAACGTATTTGTCATCATGGTGATGATGACCGCAGCAAGTGCAGTTTTCTTCATGTAACGTATGCTCTGCCATAACGCAGCCCCCTTTTAAAAGACATTCTTTATATGCCTAATGATACCATTAAAATAACATATGTTCAAGTGTTCATATGTTATTTTATATACCATTTAAGCATCCAAAAAGGCTGTCCCATGCAAGATTTTTATCGCATGAAACAGCCTCTCTAGGTTCTATTTTCGATTAGAAAGTAAGACGCATCTGATGCCGGGCAGCATCAATGGCGGCCTGCATCAGTTTTCCGACATAGCCCTGACGGCGGCAGGACGAAATCGTATTTGACGCCAAAGATCACCTGCCAGGCCCCCTGGTCGTTGTGAAGAGACGCATCGGCATACATATCGTCCGTCAGGTCCGCTTCATCGAAAAGCAGCTAAAAATGATTGCCATAATGGGTCAGACGGTCTTTAAATTCGACGTCTGTCGCTGCGCTTCCGCAGGCGGAAAGCAATTGGCTCCAACGGCCGTAACGGCCTGTAAATCTCCTAATGTTGCTGTTCTTATGTTCAAAATAAACACCTCATATATCAAAAAAATCAGTTCACTGCCCACAGTGCCTCAACAAAAGATAGGTGTCATCAATCAGCCGACGGTACGGAGCCGGAATGCTTGCGGACCGCTTCATATATCCGGTTTAATCCTTCTTCAATAAGGGATCGCGGCATGGCCAGGTTCAAACGAACGAACCCTTTGGCATTGCCGACAAAGAGACTGTCACCGCCTTCAAGGAGTACGCCGGCCTTATTGGCAAAGAAGTCGGGGATATCGGCAATATCACTCAAGTAAGGGTTCATGTCTACCCAGGCCAGATACGTCGATTCCGGGATTTCAAAAGAAATGAGCGGTAGTTTTTCCGCCAGGAAGTCATGGACATATTGAAAGTTTCCATCGAGATAAGCTTTCATTTGTTTCAGCCACTCGCCGCCGTGCTCATAGGCAGCTTCATGAGCTGCCAGTGAAAGAGGGTTCAGGGCGCCGACATTTTTATCGCGCTTCACAAAAGTCCGGCGCAGCTTCCGATCGCGGATGATGATATCTGAAAACATGAGGCCCGCCATATTAAAGGTCTTGCTGGCTGACATGCAGGTAATGAGCCTCGGATAGGTCTCCATCATTTTTGCCATGGGAAGATGACGGACGCCGCTGCGCAGGAGGTCGCAGTGGATTTCATCACTGATGATCCATAAGTCATTTTCTTCCACGATATCGGCAACTCGCTTTAATTCGTCAGCCGTCCATACGCGGCCCGTCGGATTATGAGGATTGCACCAGATGACCAGTTTCATCGTAGGATCGGCGGCTTTTTGGGCAAAATCTTCAAAGTCTATCGTATAATGACCGTCTTCATCACGCCGCAAGGGAGAGCAGACATATTCTTTGCCGGAATATTCAGCCGCATGCTGAAAGAAGCCGTACGAAGGCGTCGTGATGAGGACCTTTTCATCGTCTTTTACAAGATTTTCGACGATTTCATATAAGGCCGGGATAACTCCGGAAGAAAAAGTTAATTCTTCTTTGGGAAATTCCCAATCGTACATCTTTTTGCACCAACCGGAAAAGACCTTATAATAAGAGTCATCATACAGGCCGGTATAGCCAAAAATCCGGCGGTCGATTCGGTCTTTCATGGCCCGGCAAATTTCCGGCGGCGTCGCAAATTCCATATCGGCTACCCACATGCGGATAAATTCGTCATCTTTAAAGGGAAATTTCTTTTTCCCTTCCACGTCCTTGAAAATATAGCTGCGGAAGCCGTCGGTATTTAAGGCCCGAGTCCCCCTTCTATCAATGATTTCATCAAAATCGTAATGCATTACAAACACCCCTTCTTTCCTCCAAAACCGGAAACAACCTGTTTCCGCGGACAATATGTTCGATGAACAAAGTATATCAAAGGCCTTGTGTGTCGTCAAAAAGGTATTTTCCGCTTAAGTGAATACGATTCCGCAAAAAAAAAAAGACCCTGCACTATTCCGAATGCAGGGTCTTCATGTAAGCGGTTGTTATCTCATACTATTTATTTCTATACGTGTTTCAAAAGGAGGAGAGTTTGGTTAGGAAACTCTTTGATTATCTGAGGATGGCACCGGAGATGATCATCTGCTGTACCTGGTTGGTGCCTTCATAAATCTGAGTGATCTTAGCGTCACGCATGTAGCGTTCAGCCGGATATTCACGAGTGAAGCCGTAGCCGCCGAATACCTGAACAGCATCGGTGGTAACCTGCATAGCTACGTCAGAAGCGTACTTCTTAGCGATAGCAGCATCGACGGAGTAAGATTTAACATCGGGCTGGGCCATCTTCCAAGCAGCCTGATATACAGCAAGGCGAGCCGTTTCAATCTTAAGTTTCATATCGGCGAGCATGAAGCTGATAGCCTGGAATTTACCGATCGGTTTGCCGAACTGCGTACGTTCTTTTGCATACTGGAGAGCTGCGTTATAAGCGCCTTCAGCGATACCGAGAGCCTGAGCACCGACGCCGATACGGCCGCCGTCGAGGGTCATCATAGCGATCTTGAAGCCTTCGCCTTCTTTACCGAGGAGGTTTTCAGCCGGGATTCTTACGTTCTGGAATACGAGTTCACGCTGTACGGAAGCGCGGATACCCATTTTAACTTCTTTTTTACCGTAGGTGAAGCCTTCCATGCCTTTTTCAACGATGAAAGCGCTCATGCCTTTAGCACCCTTCGATTTGTCCGTCGAAGCAAAGACAACGGTGATGTCGGCTTCGCCGCCGTTGGTGTTGAATACTTTAGAACCGGTCAAGGTGTAGCTGCCGTCTTCGTTCTTAACAGCTGCCGTAGAACCGTTCAGGGCATCGGTACCGGCGTTCGGTTCGGTAAGACCGAAAGCGCCGAGTTTCGTGCCTTCTGCCAAGGGTTTGAGGAATTTAGCTTTCTGTTCGGCCGTGCCGAATTTCCAAATCGGCCAGGAGCAGAGCATGGTATGTACTTCGAAGCTGAGGGCAATGGAGGGGTCGACTTTAGCGACTTCTTCGCAGGCTACAACGAGGCTGAGGAAGTCAGCGCCAACGCCGCCGTTTTCTTCTTCCCAGGGAATACCGAGAAGGCCGAGGGTGCCCATTTCATCGAGGATAGCGCGGTCAAAAACTTCTTTTTCATCGCGGTCTTTTACAGTAGGAGCTAATTTTTTTTCAGCAAAATCTTTTGCGAGATTGGCAATATCTTGCTGTAATTCAGAAAGTTTAAAATCCATGATTGAATTTCCTCCTAAAAGATTATATGTATATCTTTATATTTAAAAACGGCGAGGCCGTCTTTAAAGCAACATTGATAGCCCAAAGCCCGCTAGAAACGGGCTTCAAGCTATGCATCCTGCCAGGGAAGACAGGTTATATTGTGGCCGGCTCCTCACGGGGTCCCGCCCAAGTGAAACCAAGGCTTAGAGAATTTCCGAGAAGGCCTGGATACGCGTGCGGAGCTGTTCCAGAGACGGAGATTCAATATCGAGGTCGAGGACGGTGTAGCGGACACCGGCTTCTTCAAATTCCGGTTTGTAAATCGGATAGTCAAATTCTTCAGGATCGCAGAAACGCATCATGCAGACGACGACAGCGTCGGCCTTGTATTTCTTGGTCATGTCGATGAGCATCTGTCCGCGCGGTTTGTCCGGATTCAGGGCCAAGGGGCAGCCGTCGAAATCCTGCCACTGCTGAGCGAGCTGTTCCAAGGGATCGATGCCGGACGGTACATCCGTACGGAACTGACGGGATTCCTGAGCCAGGTCGTCGGCAACGACGGCAATGTTGAATTCGCTGAAGATATCGAGGAATTCATCCGGTTCGGCCATGATGCCCGAAAGGACGACTTTCTTGCCATTCCACGGCTGTACCGGTTCTTTCTTGACGGCGTCGATGAGCTGACGAATGAGGGTCGTGTGTTCTGCCTTGTCCATGAACCAACGAGCTTTGATGACGTCGTGACGTTTTACCGGCGTGAAGATTTGCGGATACTGAGCGGCAACGTCGCAGAATTCGCGCATAGCACGGCGGTTTTCGTTGTATACGTTGATGGCTTCCTGGATGGCAAGGTCGGAAATCTTGACGCCGAGGATGCGTTCCAATTCAGCGCGGACGTGTTCGTATTCGGCTTTGAGGAAGTCGACGGCCGGGCGAATCTTGCGGTTCTGCGGATGGGTAAATACGATGACCGGAGCCTTGCCGTGCCATTTCTGGCTCATGCAGCGCAAGGTGTCGCAGGGTACGGAGAAGATGACGGCATCGAGGCAGTCATAAGTACCGTTGAGCTGGAGTTCCATATCGGCCTGCATCAAGGAACAAGCAAAGGGAGGCAGATAGGTACGGGCAGCGGCAATCTGCGGTTTCTGGGCACCGAACATACCGACAGGGAGACAGCCGGCTGCGTATACGATTTCTTCCGGGGCATAGTAAGGCATCATGCCGACCAGGCGTTTGCCCTGACTTTTATAGTTTAAAACCGTCTTTTGAGGATGGTTGGATACTTCTTGAAATTTGCTGATAAGTTCATCAATCTGACTCATTAGTGATTTCCTCCTTCACTGGCTTTTTTATCTGCCATCATTTCGGTCAAAGCTTCGACACGGGTATCGAACTGAGCTTCTGAGAAGTTTCGGGCATCGGTCTGGTCACCGTCGAAGATGACATACGGTACGCCGAGGTTCTTCTGAACGCGCTGGCCGCCTTCGTTGTTGAGGAGGCTCATGTTCTTGCAGGAACGGTTCTGATGCATGATCAGGCCGTCGCATTTGCCGTCGCGGACAACTTTTTCAAGAACGGCACCGCGCTGTTCGAGGCAGCAGTTGATATAGGTTCGGGAATAAGCTTCTGCCATGGATTCGAGGTTGCCCGGTTCATAAGAAACGTCCCACATGCCGGGATAAGCAGAACCGGTCATGAGAGCGCCCTGACCCTTGAGTTCTTTAAAGGTATGGCCGAGAGCGATCCAAACGGCAATGCCTTCCCAGGTAACACGAGATTTTTCATTGTCGCCGAAGGCCCATTTCTTATTGGCAACTTTTTCATCCAATTCCTTGAGGAATTTGTTGAACGTGATTTCAGAGTAGTTCAAAGAACGAGCGGCAACGGCGAGACCCATGTAGTTGAAGAGGTCAAAACCGTTGAGCGGCGACGGTTTGTATTTGAAGTAGGTCGCAATCTTGTTCCAGGCAGCGATGGAGCGCTGAGTCTGTTTCTGGACTTCAAAGAATTTTTCATAGTCAAAGGGGCGGCCGCAGAGTTCTTCGAGCTGAGAAATAGCATGTTTGAATTCGCCGACGATGTACTGTTTAGCGTGTTTCGTAACCGGGAATTCATGGTTGAACGGTACGTCGATGTTGATGAGAGGAACGTTCAGTTCTTTGGCCAAGTTTTCATACCATTTGAGGAGGGTATTGCAAATATTGTTGCACGTGAGGACGACGTCCGGAAGGGGAATGGGAGAAGCCGGAGAATTCTTCAAGACTTCCGGAGTTTTGCCCGTAAGGGCTTCCTGTTTGATGAGTTCCATATAGCCCATGTTGACGCGGCAGTAGGAACAGATATCCTGGTTATAGCCTTTATTTTCGGCAACTTCGAGCATAGCCGGAGCACCATGACGGGCACCGATGCCGGCAGCGTGAGTTTCCGGATAGACGATGGCAATATCCATGGCCGTGCAGAATTCCGGAGGTGCTACCGAGGCGGACCAGCAAACGAGGCGGCCTTCTTTTTTAGCTTTGCGTGCGTCTTCATCGACTTTCGGCAAGAAGTAACCAAGGGCGTCCTTGGCGCTCATGCTTTCAATATCTACTGTTTTTTCTTCACTCATGATTCTGTTCTCTCCTTTGACTTATTTCTTGATTTTATCATAAGCAATCAGAGCGGCTCCCAAGGCGCCAACGGCCTGAGGATGGAGGGCTACTCTGACAGGGATACCTAATTCTTTCGATACGGCATCGACGACACCGGGGTCGCGGGAACCGCCGCCGGTCATGGTCAGGTCACCGCCGACACCGACGCGGCGCACGAGGGCGCAGGCCTTGGCAGCAATGGACTGATGGACACCGGCTACGATGTCTTCTTTAGGGATGTTCTTCGACAAGAGGGAAATGACTTCCGATTCTGCAAAGACCGTGCAGGTACTGCTGACAGCCGCCGGATGCTTCGATTTGAAGTACCAGTCCCCCATTTCAGACATGGGGATTTCCAGTACCTTGGACATGACGTCGAGAAAACGGCCCGTACCGGCAGCGCATTTGTCATTCATGGCAAACTGCATGACCAGTCCCTGACTGTTAAGTTTAATCGACTTGACGTCCTGACCGCCAATATCGAGGATGGTCGTCGTGCCCGGGCATTCGAAGAGAGCGCCTTTAGCATGACAGGTAATTTCGCTGACTTCGCCCTTGGCGCAGTCGACGTTGAAGCGGCCGTAACCAGTGGCGATGATATTGGCCATATCTTCTATCTTTAAGTTCGTCTTTTCAAAGACTTCGTCCAAGACCCGTTCCGGACCGGATGAACCGGTACCGATTTCAACGACGGCTTGGGCAATGATTTTCTTGCCGTCTTCCAAAATGACGGCTTTCGAAGAAGACGAACCAACATCGATTCCGAGAGTATACATGATGGTCACCTTTTTTCACAAAAATCAATTCTGAAACGGATTGGGATTGCTGCGATTGATGGGCGCAACGGTTTGGACGTATTCGACGAGGATACCGGCGTCCGTGCTGGGACGGCGGAAGTTGACGACGATGTCGTCCGTTCCCTGGACGGCTTTCTTTTCCAGCATACAGCCTTCTTGCTGGCCTTCCATGATCTGCCGTACTTTTTCGACGTCGTCGACTTCAAAGGCAATGTGGGCAATACCGCCTTTTCCGTGATTGAAGTCCTTCAATACCCCTTCCCGAGGGATGATGAATTCAATGGGCGTACTGTTTTTATCTTTCTTCGTAAAGATAAGGTCGGCATGGTAGGCATCGACGAAGCCGGCATAGTCGACTTCAAGGCCATTCGTTTCTATGAAATCATGGGCCTTTTCCAAGGTCGGCAGGACGATGCCGATATGGTGGAGCCGCATGGGATGCCACGGTTCACGGAGCTTTCCTTTTTCAGCCCCCATGGCCTTTACGAAGGGATCTTCGCCGCGGCCTGTAATGGGTGCCGTCGTCTGAACGTATTCGACGAGGATACCCTGGTTGGTCGAAGGGCGGCGGAAGTTGACGATGATGTCGTCCGTCCCCTGTACGGCTTTCTGTTCCAGCATGCAGCCCGGGCACTTGGCTTCCATTTCTTTACGGACGCCTTCGACGTCGTCGACTTCAAAGGCGATGTGCGCGATGCCGCCGCGGCCGCCGTTGAATTTGGTAAGGACCCCGGAGTGCGGGATGATCATTTCAATCGGGCTTGCATAGTCACCGAATTTCGTGAAGATCAGATCGGCCTGATAGGCGTCGACATAACCGGCATAGTCGATTTCAAGGCCGTTATTCTGCATGAATTCGTGGGCTTTTTCTAACGTCGGCAAGACAATGCCTACGTGATGGAGTCTCATTGGTTTCATAGTAAGGTCTCCTTTACAGCGAGAGATTTATTTTTTCAGTCCCATGGGACCGTCCTGGAAGATGCGGGCGTCCATGGTTTTGGGGTTATTGATAATCGGTTTGAAGTCCATGTGAGCCAAGATATCTTTTTCGATATCGATGCCCGGCGCGACTTCGATGAGGGCCAGCCCGTCTTTGGTCAATTCAAAGACGCATCGTTCGGTAATGTAGAGAACGCGTTTGCCATTGCGGGCGGCATAGGAACCGTTGAAGGTAATCTGATCGACGGCCTTGATGAATTTCTTGGCCTTGCCTTCTTTTAAGATCTTGACCTTACCGTCTTCCACAGCTACTTTCAAGCCGCCCGCCGTAAAGGTGCCGCAGAAGAAAACATTTTTGGTCTGCTGAGAAATATTCGGGAAACCGCCGCAGCCGGCAACGTGAGTGCCGAACTTGCTGACGTTGATGTTGCCCGTGCTGTCGCACTGAGCCAGTCCCAAATAAGCCATATCCAAACCGCCGCCATCGTAAAAGTCAAACTGATACGTATGGTCGATGATGGCATCGGCATTGCGGGAGGAACCGAAGCGAACACCGCCCTGCGGTACGCCGCCAATGGCACCGCCTTCGACGGTAAGGGTAATCGTATCGGCAATCCCTTCTTCACCGGCAACGGAGGCAACGTATTCCGGAGCACCGACGCCGAGGTTGACGACGGCATTTTCGGTCAGTTCCAAGGCACCGCGGCGACCGATGATTTTCTTGGCACTCATGGGAAGGGCTTCCTCGGCAGCGCCTTCCGGAGCCCGATGTTCGCCGCTTAAAGACGGATCATACTGACAGTCATAGGTCTGCTGATGATCTTCCGGAGCGGCGATGACGACATCGTCGACATAGATACCGGGAATCTTGACCATCCGCGGATCGAGACTGCCGTGAGCGACGACGTCTTTGACCTGAACGACGACCTTGCCGCCGCAGTTGTGAACGGCCTGAGCCACGGAAATACTTTCGAAAGGCCCGATTTCTTCGTCCATCGTAATATTACCCGATTCATCGGCATAGGTGCCGCGAAGGAAGGCGACCTGTACGGGGAAGGTCGGATAGAACAGCTGTTCATGGCCTTCAACTTCAATCAGTTTAACCAAGTCTTCCTTGGTTACGTCGTTCAGTTTGCCGCCGAGCTGGCGGGGATCCAAGAAAGTTTCCAAACCGATGTCGGTGAAGACGCCAAGCTTGTGGCCGGCCAAAGCACGGAACCAATGAACGAGGGTGCCCTGAGAAAAGTTATAGGCTTCGATTTTATTATCGACAGCCAATTTCCCGATAGCCGGTACGGTCTGCCAGTGACCGATGATGGCTCGTTTTAAAAGTCCCGTATGAGCCAGGTGTTCGGCAGCACGACCATCGCGAATCCCTTGAGAACCTGCGTAAATATAGGTGAGATTCTGCGGTGTATTCGTTTCCAAAAACCGTTTTTCCAAGGCTTTGGTCAACGCTTCCGGATGGGCGCTGCTGACAAACCCGATCGATGTGATCGTATCGTTATCCTTTACCAGCTGAGCTGCTTGTTCAGCCGTAATGATGTTAACTTTTCTCATTCCCCTGATTGCCTCCTGCACATTGAATGGTTCGACATGATATCGTTCATTCTTTGTGAAAATTTTCCATATCTCAATTACTTAATAGAATGATATCACTTAAAATCGATAACGTCAACGAATATTATTGAGAAAGTTCATTTTATGGAATGAATAATCTATAAATTAATTCCGTTTAAGAATTAATAGTTTTGATAGGAAAACTCGAATCTATTCTGTAAGCATTCCTCATTAAAAATTTACAATGGCTTTACAACGACGACCTCTCGTCTTTTATGTCCTCCTTCAAAATATGGAGCCCATCTTGTTCCCAATAATCAATATCATAAATATAAAAAGTGTCCTGAAATTTGCATGATTAAAAAGTACTGTCTCTTTTCAATTATGATAATTAGGCATGGTTCGTGAATTTCAGTACTAAGTTTGTTTGAGGAATAGTTTGTATTAAGAACATTATAGTGTATCGATTCCTGACAACAAAAAAAGCGGACACGACATACATCGTGTCCGCCTCTCCCCTAGTGATTCAGGGAATAAAGGCCTGACCAAAATAAACGACTCCCCCTAAAATAAGGATATACGGGATATATACTTTCACAATAGCCTGTAAAATCTCATTATCCTTCCCCTTTAGGGAAATCGCCCCGACAGCAATGGCAATGCTCTGCGGCGAAATCATCTTGCCGGCACAAGTTCCGGCTGCATTCGCCGCGGCCAACCAACCTTTATCAGCATTGATGGCGACAGCTGCATCAGTCTGAAGATTGCCAAACAAAACGTTGCTCGACGTCCCGGAACCGGTGATGAAGGTACCGATCGACCCGACCAAGGGCGCAATGGCCGGGTACAAGGATCCCGTCGCATTGACAGCCGTCTGCGCGATTTCTGAAGTCATACCGCTGTATCCCATAACCTTTGCCGTTGCAATGACGGCAATGATGGTAATGATCGTACTGCGAAGGCCTACAATGGTACGACCGAGGACGGTCAGCATTTCCCCAAAGCCGGAGGACTGCACCTTGCCGCTGATAAAGGCTGCCAATAGGATGAGAATCCCCGGCGTATTCACCCATACAAAGGTATAGGGAACGCCGCCTTCACCGGTATAAATCGAGACCGACGATTTAATGGCCATGAGTGGGCCATATATGAAGGGCACGAGCTTCGACGTCATCAGCAGAAAGATAAAGATCAGAATAAAAGGCAGACAGGCCAGCAGCCCCCCTTTAAGCGGGACATGGGCCGGATGGATATCCATGGTGTATTCCGGTGCCTCACTCGATTGAAACCGGGAATACAAGATAATGACGGCCATAATGACGACCGATGACCCCATGACGGCCAGCTCAGGACCGACAAAGGATGAAATGATGAGCTCCGGTACGGCTAAAGCCAGTCCGGACAGCAGCGTAATCAGGAAGACGCCTTTCAAGGCTTTCAGGGATCCGCCGATAATAAGGACGATGAGAAAAGGACAAATCAGATTGAGCGGCAGCAGCTGCAGGCTAATATAGGAAGAAATCCGAATGGGATCGAGACCGGTCAGATTGGCCAGGGTACTGGCCGGAATCCCAATAGAGCCATACGTCGTAGGAACGGAATTAGCGACTAAACAGACGAGAATGGACTTAATAGGATTGAAGCCAAGGGCCGCCAACATCGACGCCGGAATCGCAATGGCCGTACCGAAACCGGCCATGCCTTCCATGAAGGCACCGAAACCCCAGGCAATGAGAAGGGTCAGGATGCGGCGGTCCTTGCTGACTGTCGTAAGCATATGTTTGATAATATCCATACTCTTCGTATGTACGGCGAGATTATACGTAAAAATCGCCGCGATGATAACCAATAAAATAGGCCAGCACGCCAGGGCCACGCCTTCTAAGGCCGCCGAAGCGGCATCTTGCCCATCCATTTGATACGCCGTCAGTGCCACGGCTAAGGCAAGTACCAAGGCAATGGGACAGGCCTTAAAGCCCGGCATCTTAAAGAAACCCAGCGATAGGATAAGCCATAGAATCGGGGATAATGCCAATAAAAATACCATCATAGAGATTCTTCCTTTCTTTTCTAAGTCATTAAATTCTAAAATAGAATCAATTTTAAAAATATTAATTCTATAATAACATGATATGATTATATACCAAGCAGGAAGAATAAATCAATTTATTTTAATCATATTAAAAGCGGCCGAACCGGCAGTCTGCCGGCAGAACGAGGGACGCGCTTCATATCGGCCGGACTATTTTTTCAAAAAAAAGCTATCCCAAACAAAAGGGATAGCTTTACGGTACATCGGCACTCACTCATCGTCTTTTTGAATATAAACGACTCGCTGCGGATACGGAATATCAATGCCGTTGGCATCAAAGGTGTCCTTGACCTTGGACATGGTATCGTAGAATACAGGCAGGTAATCGGCCTTGGCAACCTTCGGATAGGCTGCAATTCGCACCGAGTTGTCACCGAATTCCTTGATTCCGATTTCTAAATCGTCGGCGTTGAGGATACGAGGTTCCTCTTTAAAGATCTGTTTCAATAAGGCGATTGCCTTATGGTGATCATTGTTATAGCCAATATCAAATAAGAAGGTAATATAGCGCTCCGTTTGATATGAGCTATTGGAAACTTGAGACGTCGTAATCGTCGAATTCGGGATAAAAACGGTCTTGTTGTCCTTGGTGGTAATGGCCGTATTCAGCATTTGAATGCCCTTGACACTGCCTTCTACACCGCCGACAGCGATCCAGTCACCGGCTTTAAAGGGCTTAAAGACTAAAATCAACAGGCCTGACGCAAAGTTTGACAGGTTGCCCTGCAAAGCTAAGCCGACAGCCAAGCCGAAGGCACCGAAGGCGGCCAAGAAGGAATTCGTAGGAATCCCCAGCTTGTTGAGAGCCGACAAGAGGACAATGGCCATGAGGGCATAGTAAATAATTTGACTGACAAAGGTAATGACTGTATGGTCATAATTGGCATGGGTCATCATGCGAATGGCCAGTTTTTTTATAGCTCCGGCGATATAGCGACCGATGATGAAGATGATGATGGCCGCAATGATGTCCGGCGCATAATCCACCAGGAAATCATTGAATTGGCCAAGGGCCGAAACGCCTTCCGTAACTTGGTTCTTAACGTCAGCCCGGACGGTGCTGGCAGCCTGGACCGTATTGGCAGCAAGATTCATAGACAGTACCTCCTGTGTACGCACATACAGAAAAAGCAAATTATAAAACTATGTGCCATTATTATATCATGAAAAGCCCCCGGATGCTCCCCTCGGACAACAAAAAAGAAGCTATAACAGCCGGAGAAAATCTCACAGCCATTATAGCTTCTGTTAACAGATACCTGCGTATCTGCTGGGTGTATGGTAATTAGCCTTCGATTTCGGAAACGACGCCGGCACCGACGGTACGGCCGCCTTCACGAATAGCGAAGCGGAGACCGGCTTCGATAGCAATCGGAGTGATCAATTCGACGTCCATTTTGACGTTATCGCCAGGCATGCACATTTCAGTGCCTTCCGGAAGCTGGATGACGCCCGTTACGTCCGTTGTACGGAAGTAGAACTGCGGACGAT
>NZ_JAXIXE010000043.1:0-23961 GCF_036305205.1 Megasphaera massiliensis | reverse complement strand
TATATATATATATATATATATCAAAGTAACGATATATTAATAAATAGAAAATGTTTTAAAACTATTTGTTTAAACAGGTACAGCTTATGTTATGAAGTTATCCGGTTTCAGGAAAATTGGACACTAAAAAGGGCTCACGACGTGTCGTGAGCCCTTTTTCTATGGAGCGGATGAAGGGGATCGAACCCTCGTACCAAGCTTGGGAAGCTCGTATTCTACCACTGAATTACACCCGCACATATTAAGTTACTATATCAGTTTAACAGTAAAGTCCCGTTTTGTAAAGCTTTGATTTCAGATTCTATAGATGGGTCGCAGGGGGATGTGTTTTGGGGGACATTCTATTTTCTTCTTTTTTTGTTGGATTTACAACAGCTAAAACGCTACTCAAAAGGTATACTATAGCCATAAGAAGGAGGGATACATGATGAATGAACGAAAAGGTGTTGTTTTTTCTATCCCGGAAGAGAATCTGCCTGTAGAAGGCTGCACGATTTCTAAGGAAGTCGCCCATGAACGCGACTATCATTTGTTTTATTTTTCTTTGGCCGCTCATACGGATATCAGTCCTGAAACGTATCAGAAGGCCAAGGTCGTTTATGTCCTTTCCGGAAGCCTGTCCCTTTATGGAGAGGTTGGGGATAGGGAAGTCCCTTCAGGGCAGGTCGTGGCCGTACCGGCAGGTGTTGCCGTCGGTATGAGAAGCCAGGGCGGTGCCGTCTATATTGAAATTACGATTGAGGAGGAATCTCTTATGAATATCGATACTGGAAAACTCTTTTCTTTGGCCGATCTCGTCCCCTGCCAGGACGGTAAAATCATCAACCGCGACATCATCCAGTCGCCGAAGATGAAATTCGTCGTCATGAGCTTTGGGGCCGGAACGGGTCTTTCCGAACACGCCGCCCCGGGTGAAGCTCTTATTTTCGCCCTTGAAGGCAAGGCTGTTATCAACTATGAAGGCAAGGATTTTCCGATTAAAGCCGGTGAAAATTTTGCTTTTGCGAAAAACGGCCGCCATGCCGTAACTGCCGATGGGCCGTTTAAAATGGCATTACTTTTGACTTTAGACTAAAATTTCAGTAAAAAAACTGTCAGCCCCCTTAAAAATCTGTTATAATGAAACTAACTGATTTGGCTTCGTTATTCTCTTTAAGGGGGTTTATGTATGAAAACATTAGATGAATTATATCAGCAAATGCTCAAACGAGCAGCTGATGGGAAACCTATTGGCGTTGAAGGGGAACCGAGATTGATCGATTGTTTAGCTCATCCCGATGACCATCCGCTGGTTTGGCGAGTAAAACCCTGCCTCTGCCCTCCTGATGAACCGCACAGCTGTGAAGATGCTTGCGATTGGGGGGCTATCAAACGCGGCCCGGAAGGCGTTGAAGTCGACGACAGCCAGTGCGTCGGCTGTCAGGCCTGTGTCGATGCCTGCAAGCTCGACAACTTGAAGACCCGCAAGGACATCATTCCCGTCGTTCAGGATCTTCACGAATACGACGGACCGATTTATGCCATGGTCGCACCGGCTGTTGCCGGCCAGTTTGGGCCTAATGTCACCATGGGCAAGCTGCGGACAGCTTTTAAACGCTTGGGCTTTACGGGCATGTTGGAAGTCGCTGTCTTTGCCGACATCCTGACCTTAAAAGAAGCCTTGGAATTCGATCGCAACATTCAGAGTGAAGATCAGTTCCAGCTGACGAGCTGCTGCTGCCCCATGTGGATTGCTATGATTAAAAAGCTCTATCATCAGCTCTTGCCGAACGTTCCCGGATCCGTATCGCCGATGATTGCCGGCGGCCGGACCGTAAAGGCCCTTCATCCCAAGGCTAAGACAGTCTTTATCGGGCCCTGCCTGGCTAAAAAAGCGGAACGGAATGAACCCGATTTGGTCGGTGCTGTGGACCACGTCTTAACGTATCAGGAAGTAAAGGATTTCTTCTCTGTAACCGATATCGATTTGGAATCCCTGCCGGAAGACAACGTACCTCACGCTTCCGAAGCCGGCATCAGCTATGCCTATGCAGGCGGCGTTGCCGAAGCGGTCACGACGACGGTGCACCAGCTCGATCCCGACCGCAAGGTCGACATCAAGACCCGCAAGGCTGACGGCGTTCCGGCTTGTAAGGCCATGATTAACGACATTTTGGAAGGCAACCGCGACGGAAACTTCTTTGAAGGCATGGGCTGCATCGGCGGCTGCGTCGGCGGTCCTCGTGCCATCATCAAAAAGGAAGACGGCAAGGCTAACGTCCAGGCTTATGGGAAACAGGCCTTCTCCCGTACTCCTATGGAAAATCCTTACGTCATCGAACTCTTAAAGAAACTCGGCTTCCCGACGGTTGAAGAATTCTTGGAAAACAGTCATCTCTATGACCGGCATTTTGACTGAGCTGGCGTAGTTTTTACGAATGTACAGCAAACCTACAGGACAAACGAAAAGCACTGCCATCACGCGATGATGGCAGTGCTTTTTGGCTTGAATCAAAAACTTCGGCTTTCTTTCAGTGGTGTGTATTGTTCTAAGAGATTCGTTTTTTCCGGGCTCTGGTAGGTGTAATCGGGATTTTCAGCTTTTGCTTTTTCAACGGCAGCCTTGAAATCGTAATAGACCTGCCATTTCGATTCGACCAGGTCGTGCCCGGTCTGACGCAGGAGAAAGGCCGGATGATAGGTCGGCATGACGGGATATCCTCGCCAGGTAAACCACTTGCCGCGATTGCGCATGATACTGGCTGCCTTGCCGTAGAAGTATTGGAAGGCGACCTTTCCCAGACAGACGATAACCTTTGGCTGCACGATGTCGATTTCTTTGATTAAGTGGATGTCGGCACAGTGACGGCCTTCGTCTAAGGTTGGCGTACGGTTGTTCTTGGGCCGGCATTTTACGATATTGGTGACGTATACCCGGTCGCGGGTCAAACCGACGCTCCACAAGGCCTTGTCGAGGAGCTGCCCCGACGGGCCGACGAGGGGAACGCCGTATTCATCTTCCACACCGCCGGGGCCTTCGCCGACGAACATCAAGGGCGATGTGATATTTCCTGTATATCGCGTCGGTCCGCGGTTACCTTCCTGTCTCAGATGACAAGATTGACAGGCCATGAGGTTTTCCAGCCAATCCTTCATCATTTCATCTTGTTCCATGATACCCCTTCTTTGCGTATTAAAGTAATTTAACTATAACAAGGGAAGCGGGGATTTGCAAGGAATTGTTATTTTTGAGATCATCCTCTATAATATATTTATCTTTAAATGCTAGTATGGTTGGATGCCAATGCTGTTTGTACGTTTTGAAAGGAGCTGAAATTATGCGAATTTCACTGATTCAATTTTCCATCGTCCCCGGCGATCGGGAAGCGAACTTTGAACAAGCACGCCGCCATGTGCAGGCCGCAGCTGCGGACGGTGCCGATATCGCCGTCTTATCGGAATTATGGGATACGTCTTTTTATCCCTCCGATGTCCGAGAAAAAGCGGATGAAGAAGGGCTGTTGGCACAGGCTTTTTTACAGGATCTGGCAAAATCTTGTAATATACATATCGTAGGAGGCTCTATTGCCCGTCGTCATGAAGGGAACCTTTATAATACGACGTACGTTGTCCGCCGAGACGGCAGCCTTGTTTCTTCTTATGACAAGTGCCATTTGTTTACTCCGGGCAAGGAAGATAAGGCCTTTACGGCCGGTAAGGAACTCAATGTTTTTTCTCTCGACGGCGTGACTATGGCTTCCATCATCTGCTACGATGTCCGCTTTGGTGAATGGGTCCGCATGGCGGCGTTAGCCGGAGCCAAGGTTCTCTTCGTGCCGGCTGCCTGGCCGGAAGAGCGGCTGGAACACTGGCAGCTCCTCAACCGGGCCCGGGCTATCGAAAATCAGTTTTTCGTTGCCGCTGTAAACAGCTGCGGCTTCTGTGGCCGACTTAAATTCGGCGGTCATTCACTGCTGGTCGATCCTCAGGGGAATGTTTTGGTGGAAGGCGGCAGTGACGATGCCGTCCTTACGGAAACGATTGATTTGTCCATCGTCGATTGTTTCCGCAGCCGGATTAATGTCTTCCGTGACCGGCGGCCGGAGTTATACCATTTGTAGAAGGGAAGCGATTTTTTGGAAGGCGTGCTCCATGGATTAGAAGGAATTTTTGAGGTTTTATTTATCATCGCCATCGGCGTTATACTGTCAAAAAAAGGGTGGTTCGGCTCGAATATGAGCGCTGTTTTTTCAAAACTGGTCATGAAAATCAGCCTGCCCCTGTATATGCTCTGTCAAATGGAAAAGGATTTTACCCATGACTCTTTGATTCGTATTGCCCCGGATCTCATATTGCCCTTTGCCTCGATATTCCTGGCCTATATCGTCGGCCGCATTGCTGCCAAGGTGCTGCATATTCGCCGGGAACGGCAGGGCGTATTCGTCACCTGTTTCTTTATCGCCAATACGATTTTTATCGGCCTGCCGGTCAATTTGGCCCTCTTTGGTACGCAGAGTGTGCCCTCGGTCATGCTCTATTATATGGCCAATACGACGATGTTTTGGACTCTCGGCATTTACCATATCGTCAATGACAGTCAGGGCGGGAAGGGGAATATGCCCCTGTTTTCCGCTCAGACGATCAAAAAGGTTTTTTCTCCGCCCCTCATGGGCTTTCTGATCGGCCTGGCTTTGGTTCTGGCAAATATTAAACTGCCGGACTTCCTGCTCACGTCTTTCCAATATGTCGGCAATATGGCAACGCCGTTGTCGCTGTTGGTCATCGGCATTGAAATGGCCGGGATTTCCTTTTCTGATATCCATTGGGACCGCGACGTCGTCGGTGCTTTAATCGGTCGATTTCTTGTCTGTCCGGCCTGTGTACTGGCCCTCTTGCCTTTCATTCCCGTAACGCCTATGTCGGGCCAAGTCTTTACCATGCAGGCCAGTATGCCGGCCATGACCCAGATGACGGTCGTTGCCAAGTCCATCGGAGCCGATGTCCGTTACTCGACGCAGGTCACGTTTATCACCGTTGTCATGGGGATCGTCGTCATCCCCTTATATATGTTTATCGTCGGATAAAAGGAGTTTCTCGTTATTATGAAACATGTTTCTACTTTGAAATCGGCCTTGGATCTCCATAAGGAACAGGCCTTCCAATTGAATTATGCCATTGTCAATGATCCGGAGCTGTCCGGGGAAGAATTTCATGCTTGTCAGCATTATATCGATGCCTGCCGGAGTTTGGGCATGGCTGTAGAAGAACATTTTACGGGCCAGAAGACAGCCTTTCGGGCCGCCGTGTCCCGGTCTGAAAAGGCTGTCCTTAAAATCGCTCTCCTTGCGGAATACGATGCCCTCCCCGGCGTCGGCCACGGCTGCGGTCATTCGGCCAACGGGGCCATGAGCTTTCTTGCCGCTGCCGCATTAAAGGAACTGAAGGCCCTTCCCGTTGACGTCGACCTCATCGGTACACCCGATGAAGAATTGCGCGGCGGTAAGGTCATCATGTGTGAGCAGGGCGTGTTTAACGACTATGACTTGGCGGTGATGGTTCATATATCGCCGACCAAGACCAATGCCAACTCTCACTTTTTGGCCCTCGATGACTATCGCATTGCCTTCCATGGACAGACGGCACACGCTGCCGGCGAACCTTGGAACGGAAGAAATGCCTTAAATGGTGCCATGCTGGCCCTTCACGGGATCGATATGCTGCGCCAGCACGTCCGGCCGGAAACGCGAATCGGTTCGTACATCGTCGACGGTGGGAGAGCTTCGAATGTCGTTCCTGATTATGCTGAAGTGGAATGCTGTATCCGCCACAGCGAACGAGCCTACCTCGATACGGTCGTTGCCAAGGTCATGAAATGCTTTGAAGGGGCGGCCATTGCAACCGAAACGACGTATGACGTTAAACAGATGGGCTGCAAATTCGACAATATGGTCTGGAATGAAACAGCAACTAAGGCGGCGGAGCAAGTCCTGTCCGATATGGGAATCGCCTACGAAGCGCCGAAGGACTGTGGCAGCTCCGATGTGGGCAACGTCAGCCACCAGTGCCCGGCCCTCCACCTTCATTTAGCATTGGGCGACGTGCCTATGCCGGAACACTCCGTCGAGATAGCTAATGCCGTAAAAGATCCGTCCATTGAACCGGTCATCCTTCGCGGTGCTGAAATCATGGGGCGTTTGGCCATTCTCTTAGGCAATGATGAAAAACGCTGTCAGGCTATGATGGATGAATTCAAAGACCACGTTGCCGTCCGCGTATAAGCCGTGCGTTATTTTTCTATCTGATCGAGTATGCAAGAAAGGACCTGCCACCTAGGTGACAGGTCCTTTTTCAGGCTCTCTATTCAGTTTTAGGTATCTTAGAAGACGCCTTGAGCCAGCATTGCATCAGCAACACGTTCGAAACCAGCGATGTTAGCGCCGGCTACGAGGTTGTAGCCAAGACCGTTGCGTTCAGCTGCTTCTTTGCAGTTTTTGTAGATCGTGTTCATGATTTCGTGGAGACGAGCGTCAACTTCTTCTTCCGTCCATACGAGGCGTTCGCTGTTCTGGCTCATTTCCAGAGCGGAGGTAGCAACGCCGCCGGCGTTAACGGCTTTCGACGGAGCGACGATCATGTCTTTCTGTTCCATCAAGAACTGGAGGGCATCGTTGGTCGTCGGCATGTTGGCGACTTCGATGTAGTAACGAACCTTGTTAGCAGCAATCTGTTTTGCCTGTTCCATGTGAACGTCGTTCTGCATGGCCGACGGCATAACGATATCGGCTTTGCGGCCCCACGGTTTTTCGCCCGGGAAGAATTCTACGCCGAATTTGTCAGCATAGTCCTGTACACGGTTGCGGCCGCTGTTACGCATTTCGAGGAGGTAATTGATCTTTTCTTCAGTAACGACGCCATCGGGATCATAGATGTAGCCATCGGGACCGGAGAGAGTGACGACTTTAGCACCGAGTTCAGCTGCTTTTTTGCAGATGCCCCAGGTAACGTTGCCGAAGCCGGCAGCGGCGATTGTTTTGCCTTTAATATTCTGGCCGTCGTCGCGGAGAACGTTTTCGAGGTAGTAAACAGCGCCGTAGCCCGTTGCTTCCGGACGGATGCGGGAACCGCCGTAGCTGAAGCCTTTACCGGTGAGAACGCCGTTTTCGAAGGTGCCTTTCAGGCGGCGATATTCACCGAAGAGGAAGCCGATTTCGCGGCCGCCAACGCCCATGTCGCCAGCCGGTACGTCGATATCGGGACCAATGTAACGATATAATGCCTGCATGTAGCTCTGGCAGAAACGCATGATTTCAGCGTCGGACTTGCCCGTCGGGTCGAAGTCGGAACCGCCTTTACCGCCGCCGATAGGAAGGCCGGTCAAAGCGTTTTTGAAAATCTGTTCGAAGCCCAAGAATTTGATGATGCCGGAGTAAACGTTTTTCTGGAAGCGGAGACCACCTTTGTAGGGCCCGATTGCGCCGTTGAACTGGACGCGGTAGCCGGTGTTGGTGTGGTAGTTGCCGTTATCGTCTTCCCAGACAACGCGGAATGTGAATTGCCGTTCGGGTTCGACCAGTCGGCTGATCAGGTCGTACTTTTCATATTCCGGATGTTTTTCGACGACGACGTCGAGGGAGCTCAAAACTTCTTCAATGGTCTGGACGAATTCTGGCTCGTTGGCATGTTTGACACGGACGTTTTCAATAACAGATTGCAAATACTTGTTCATAATGTAGTCACCTCATTTAAAATAGTTATACCTAAAACTGATTTCTACGATTACATAATAGCATGTTTTTCTCGTCTTGAAAACACCACAATGCGGAAAATATTTTTCCATTGCGGCATTGTTTTATCGCTATGCGAAAAAAAGAGTGAAAATTCAAGGGCTTTTTAGGGGGTGAAGGGACGTTTCAACAGGTTAAAGCACATCTATGCATTAAAATTAATTGTAAGATGATTTTGATACATAAACAAGGGGCGCTCATACTCATTTTGAAATCGACGAAAAGGGCAGAAAAATCTAGTCACTTTGGCGTCGATGGTATACAATAAGAGATAAATACGCTATACAACATACACTATATGAAAAGAGGGGTACTTAAATGGGGACATACGATACCTATTCTGCTGAATATCTGCGGTATTTAGAACTCTTGGCCAAAGATTATCCGACCCAGGCAGCAACCTTTACAGAAATCATTAATTTACAAGCCATCGTTAATTTGCCGAAGGGAACGGAACACTTTATGAGTGACCTTCACGGTGAATACGGTGCTTTCTATCATATCTTAAATAACTGCTCCGGCGTCATTCGCGAAAAGGTAGAAATGATTTTTTCGGATAAGATGAATAAAATCGAACAGGACAGTCTTTTGACCCTCATTTATTATCCGAAGGAAAAGCTGAATATGCTCTATCGTGAAGGAAAGGTTACGAGTGAATGGGCCCGGACGACGCTGGAAAGGATGATCGACCTGGCTAAGTTATTGTCGTCTAAATATACACGGTCTAAAGTGCGTAAGGCCACGCCGGAAGCCTTCCGCTTCATCATCGACGAATTGATTCATGCCCAGCCCGACGAGGACCAGAACCAGCTGGTCTATCATCGGAAAATCCTCGATACGATTTTAGAGACCGGCAGTACCCGGCAATTCATCTATGCCTTAGCGGCCCTCATCAAGCGGCTGGCAGTAGACCACCTGCACATCATCGGTGACATCTATGACCGCGGGGCCCATGCTGATAAAATCGTCGATACCTTGATGGGACACCATTCGCTCGATATTCAGTGGGGCAATCACGATGTCCTTTGGATGGGCGCCGCTGCCGGCAATTTGGCCTGCATTGCCAACGTCCTGCGCAATAACATTCGTTACCATAATATGGAAATATTGGAAAACGGTTATGGCATCAGTTTACGTCCCTTTGCCCTCTTTGCTATGGAGACATATAAGGAAAATGATGGCATCGAACCGATGGTCAAAGCCATTAATGTCATCGTAGCTAAACTGGAAGGACAAACGATCTATCGCCATCCCGACTATAATATGGATGACCGGCTCATGTTCCACAAATTCGATTGGGAAAAAGGGACTGTTGATTTAGACGGTAAGACTTACGAACTGAAGACCAAGGATTTTCCGACGGTAAATTCCGCGGATCCGTATACTTTGTCGCCGGAAGAACACCAATTGATGAACGATATTCAACTGGAATTTCTCGAAAGCGAACGCCTTCAGCGTCATATCCGATTCCTTTACAGCCATGGGTCACTGTATCGCTGCATGAACAACAATCTCTTGTTCCACGGCGGTCTGCCCCTCAATCCGGACGGCAGTTTTAAAGAGGTCTATCTCGAAGGCAAACCGTATAAGGGCAAGGCCTTTATGGATAAGATCGAGCATATGATCCGCAAGGCCTATGACCAGCGCGATATGGACAGCCTGGACTTCATGTGGTATCTGTGGTGCGGCGCCGACTCACCCGTATCGGGACGCATCGTAAAGACACTTGAACGAAGCTATATCGTCGATGAATCCACCTGGAAAGAACCGCAAAATGCCTATTACCACTTGAACCGAGATAAGGATGAATGCATCAAGATCCTCCATGAATTCGGCATCGATTCGCCTCAGGGTCACATCATCAACGGCCATACCCCGGTTAAGGTCAAGAAGGGCGAAAGCCCTGTTCGAGCTGAAGGCAAGGAAATATGCATCGACGGGGGCTTCTGCAAGGCCTATCAGGGATCGACGGGGATTGCCGGCTATACATTGATTTTTAATTCCCACGGCATCCGCATCAAATCCCATTACCCCTTTGAAGACGTTTACCAAGCTTTAATGAACAACGTCGACATCGACTCGGAATCGACGCAGGTCGAATTGGAACCGAAACGAGTCATGATTGGTGACACGGATAACGGGAAAAAGCTGCTTCAAATGATCGATGACTTAAAGGCTCTCTTACAGGCTTACCGCCAAGGCGTCATTTTAGAAAAAACGGCCCAATAGGAAAATATTTAAAGGAATCTTCATTGACGGAACGGACGGCCATAGCTATAATGAAATGTATCTTATCATTTTCTATAATAAAGGAGCGAATTCGATGAATATCATTGATGAATTGTCATGGCGCGGCGCCGTCAATCAGATGACAGATGAAGAAGGGCTGCGGAAACTGACGGAAGAAAAGAGCATCTCTCTTTACTGCGGCGTTGACCCGACGGGCGACAGCATGCATATCGGTCATTTGATTCCCTTTATGATGCTCAAGCGCTTTGCCAATGCCGGTCATCATCCCTTCGTCGTCATCGGCGGCGGTACGGGTACCATCGGTGATCCCAGCGGTCGTAAGACGGAACGACAGCTGCAGACTATTGATACCATCAAGGCCAATGCAGAAAAATTAAAAGCCCAGTTTACGCACCTCTTCGGTGATTCAGAGAATATCACCTTTGTGAATAACTATGACTGGCTCAGCAAAATCGGCCTCCTTGAATTCCTTCGCGACTACGGCAAACTGTTCAGCGTCAACATCATGCTCAGCAAGGAAGTCGTTGCCAGCCGTCTGGAAGCGGGGATTTCCTTCACCGAATTTTCCTATCAGATTCTCCAGTCCATCGACTTTGAACACCTCTTTTCAAACAATGACGTTCAGCTCCAAATCGGCGGTGCCGATCAGTGGGGCAACATTACGGCCGGCATCGACACGATCCGAAAGATGCACGGCAGCGAAGCCAAAGCCTTCGGCCTGACCATTCCCCTCATGCTGAAATCGGACGGAACGAAATTCGGCAAGACTGCCGGCGGTGCCGTTTGGCTCGACCCGGAAAAGACGTCGCCTTTCGAATTCTATCAGTTCTGGCTCAACCAGGACGACGCCGACGTCATCAAATATTTGAAATACTTTACCTTCCTCAGCAAAGAAGAAATCGACGCCTTGGCCGAAGCCGTTGAAAAAGAACCGGAAAAACGCTTGGCTCAGCGCCGTCTGGCGGAAGAAGTCACGACCTTCGTTCACAGCCCGGAAGCCTTGAAGGAAGCCCAGAATATTACGGAAGCCCTCTATCATGGCAGCATCGCCGATCTTTCGGAACATGAACTCGAACAGGCCTTTGGCAAGATGCCGACCGTCGACGTTACCAACGAAGACAAGGACGTTGTCAACTGGCTCATCGATGCCAACATCTATAAGTCGAAACGCCAGGCCCGTGAAGACATTAATAACGGAGCTGTCACCATTAACGGCGTCAAAGTTACCAGCCTCGATGAAATCGTAAAACCCCATAAGAATTCAAACGGGAAATTTGTCATCGTCCGCAAAGGCAAGAAGAAGTACACCTTGGCACGCGTTCAGCCGTAAACCGTTTTTCTGAATTCATTAAAATTTAATATTGACGGAAGATTTTCTGTATGCTATAATAACTCATTGCAGAATGTTCAATTGATGTTATGAGATGCATGGAGGAAACGCTTCCGGTGAGCAAAAAATTAAGCAAGGTTCAATGTCTCTAAGAGCCTTGCTTTTTTGTCGCTTTATGAAGCGCTTAACGACGCGCTTGGCGCGATTATAATGGTTTACTTTTTATAAGGGGTGAAGAATCAGCATGTTCAAACCTGTACAAGTAGGGAAAAGGACTCGATACACATATGCTAAGATTAACGAGGTCTTGAAAATGCCTCATTTGTTGGATTTACAGAATAAATCCTACGAATGGTTCCTCGAAAAGGGACTTAAAGATATCTTCAAAGACATTTCTCCTATCGAAGATGCATCGGGCAACCTGTCTTTATCCTTTGAGGGTTTTAAATTAGGGGAACCGAAGTACGACATTCGTGAATGTAAGGAATGCGATACGACGTATGCCGCACCGCTCCGAGTCCAGATCCGTCTTGTCAACCACGAAACAGGTGAAATTAAGGACCAGGAAGTATTCATGGGTGACTTCCCTCTGATTACTGATACAGGCACGTTCATTATCAATGGGGCAGAACGCGTTATCGTCAGTCAGCTCGTTCGTTCTCCCGGTGTGTACTACGGTCGTGAAATTGACCCGATGGGCATCCGCCTTTACAATTCGACGGTCATTCCGAACCGCGGCGCCTGGATCGAACTCGAAACCGATGCTAACGATATTATCTATGCCCGCATTGACCGCAACCGTAAGATTCCGGTTACGGTTCTCATCCGTGCCCTGGGCTGGGCGTCCAATTCGGATATCCTCGACCTCTTTTTCGACGACAAACGCCTGAAGGCTACTTTTGAAAAAGATACGACGGAAAATCAGGACGAAGCCTTAATTGAAATCTATAAAAAACTTCGCCCCGGTGAACCGCCGACTGTTGAAAGCGCCCGCAACCTCTTTGAAGGGTTGTTCTTCGATCCGCGTCGGTACGATATGGCCCGCGTCGGCCGTTATAAAGCCGGCAAGAAACTCGGTTGGGAACGCCGCCTCTTCGGCCTGACCCTTCACGAACCGATCGTCAATCCGGAAACGGGGGAAATCATCGTCGATGCTCATACGGAAATCGGCTCGGCAGAAGTTGAAAAAATCCGCGAAAGCGGTGTATTCCACCGTGAAATCGCAGCCGATGCCCCCCTCGGTGACGGCGGCGGTTTAGTAGAAGCTTTCGTTGAAAAGCAGGATGGCTCTGTCTATAAGGTCATCTGCAATAACAGCGATCTGCCTTATGATCACCGGACGATTACCCGCGAAGACATCATCGCTCACATCGGCTACCTCCTCAATTTGATGGATGGTTTTGGCACTGTCGATGATATCGACCATTTGGGCAACCGTCGTCTGCGCTGCGTCGGCGAACTCCTTCAGAACCAGTTCCGTATCGGCCTTACCCGTATGGAACGTGTCGTCCGCGAACGCATGACGATTCAGGATGCCGAAAGCATTACGCCGCAGGTCCTGATCAACATCCGTCCTGTCGTAGCCGCCATTAAAGAATTCTTCGGTTCCAGCCAGCTGTCCCAGTTCATGGACCAGACCAATCCCTTGGCTGAAATTACACATAAACGCCGTCTGAGCGCCCTTGGTCCCGGCGGTTTGTCCCGTGAACGCGCAGGCTTTGAAGTCCGCGACGTCCACCATTCGCACTATGGCCGCATGTGCCCGGTAGAAACGCCGGAAGGTCCGAACATCGGCCTCATTTCTTCCCTGGCTTGCTTCGGTCAGGTCAATGAATTCGGTTTCATTGAAGCTCCGTACCGCCGCGTCGACAAAGAAACGGGCGTCGTAACGGAAAAGGTTTACTATATTACGGCTGATGAAGAAGAACAGTACGTCATTGCCCAGGCCAACGAACCGCTTACCGAAGACGGCCATTTCGTCAACGAACGCGTTGCCTGCCGTCACGGTGAAGATACTCGTGAATTCCGGGCTGACCGCGTCGACTTCATGGACGTATCGCCGAAGGAAGTCGTATCTGTCGGTACTTCTATGATCCCCTTCCTCGAAAACGACGATGCTAACCGTGCCCTCATGGGTGCGAACATGCAGCGTCAGGCTGTTCCTCTCCTCCGTACCCAGGCTCCGCTCGTCGGGACCGGGATGGAATACAAGGCAGCCTGTGACTCCGGGGTCTGCGTCCTGGCAAAACACAGCGGCGTCGTATCCCACGTTACCGGTGATACCATCGAAGTCCGTACTGATTCCGGCTCGATCGATACGTATAAACTGATTAAATTTGTTCGTTCCAACCAGAGTACCTGCATCAACCAGCGTCCTTTGGTTTACAAAAACGAAGTCGTTACCGAAGGTCAGGTCCTGGCCGACGGCATGGCAACTGATGGCGGTGAATTAGCCCTTGGCTATAACATCCTCGTAGCCTACATGCCTTGGGAAGGTTACAACTACGAAGACGCCGTTCTCCTCAGTGAAGAATTGCCGAAGAACGACCTCTATACTTCTATCCATATTGAAGAATATGAATGCGATGCCCGCGATACGAAACTCGGCTCTGAAGAAATCACTCGTGAAATCCCCAATGTCAGCGAAGAAAGCACGAAGAACCTCGATGAAAACGGGATTATCATGATCGGCGCCGACGTATTCCCCGGCGACGTCCTGGTCGGTAAAGTTACGCCGAAAGGCGAAACGGAACTGACTCCGGAAGAACGTCTCCTGCGCGCTATTTTCGGCGACAAGGAACGTGAAGTCCGTGATACGTCCCTGCGCGTTCCCCACGGGGAATCGGGCAAGGTTGTCAACGTCCGCGTATTCTCCCGTGAAAACAACGACGAACTGCCGCCCGGCGTAACCCGTTTGGTTCGTGTCTACATCGCTCAGAAACGTAAGATCCACGAAGGCGATAAGATGTCCGGTCGTCACGGGAACAAAGGTGTCGTCTCCCGCGTCATGCGCCAGGAAGACATGCCGTTCCTGCCTGATGGCACGCCGGTCCAGATCGTCCTGAACCCCTTGGGCGTACCGTCTCGTATGAATATCGGTCAGATTTTGGAAACTCACCTTGGCTGGGCTGTCCATGAATTGGGCAAGCAGATCAAGGAAATGGATCCGGGTCTGGAAGAAAGACTGCGTGCTGCCGGTTATGACTTTGATAAGTACGGCATGCCGAAACCGGATGTTGCCGGGATTCATATTGCCACACCGGTCTTTGACGGCGCTCAGGCTGAAGACGTATTTAATGCACTCGAAATCGCAGGTCTCCCCAGTGACGGCAAGTCCGTCCTCTATGACGGCCGTACGGGCGAACCGATGGATCGCCGCGTCACTGTCGGCTATACATACTTCCTGAAACTGCATCACCTCGTCGACGACAAGATCCATGCTCGTTCGACAGGCCCGTACTCCTTGGTTACGCAGCAGCCTCTCGGCGGTAAAGCCCAGTTCGGCGGTCAGCGTTTCGGGGAAATGGAAGTTTGGGCTCTGGAAGCTTACGGCGCAGCCTATACCCTCCAGGAAATGCTTACGGTTAAATCTGACGATGTCGTCGGCCGTGTCAAGGCTTACGAAAAGATCGTCAAAGGCGAAAACATTCCGGAACCGGGTGTGCCGGAATCGTTCAAGGTACTCCTCAAGGAACTCCAGGCTATCGGCCTCGATGTCCAGATTCTCAATGAAGACGGCGATGAAGTCGTCATCAAGGAACTTGACGAAGACGATGAAACCGAACCGGAAAAGAACGACGAACTCCGTCGCGTCATGGAAGGTGAAAATGGCCCGGAAACTCCGGCAGTACCTGCTGAAGGCAGTGATGAAAACGGCGAAGATGACGATCAGGAACCCGTTTCCAACGGCGACGAAGATGACGTCATGAGCGAAATGAGCCTCGATGCCGTTGCCGAAGCAGAACAGGCTGACGATGATGATACTACTGACGATGATGAATAACGAGTCGATAGAAGGGAGCGGTATTAGTGCTTGATGTGAATGAATTCGATTCCATGCGGATTGGCCTTGCTTCGCCCGAAAAGATTCTCGAATGGTCTCATGGGGAAGTCAAGAAACCAGAAACGATCAACTACCGTACATTAAAACCGGAACGGGATGGGTTGTTCTGCGAACGCATTTTTGGGCCTACGAAGGACTGGGAATGCCACTGCGGTAAATATAAACGTATCCGGTATAAAGGTGTCGTCTGCGATCGCTGCGGCGTCGAAGTCACGCGCGCCAAAGTCCGTCGTGAACGGATGGGCCATATTAAACTGGCTACACCTGTTTCTCATATTTGGTATTTTAAAGGCATTCCCAGCCGGATGGGCTTGATTCTCGATATCTCGCCCCGTTCGCTGGAAAAAGTCTTATACTTTGCTTCGTACATTGTCCTCGATCCGGGCGATACGTCTCTCCAGAAGCAGCAGCTGATGACGGAAACGGAATATCGCCAGTATCTCGACTTGTACGGCGATAAATTCCGCGTCGGCATGGGTGCCGCTGCGATTAAAGAGCTCCTCCAGGGGCTCGACCTCGACCAGCTCGATAAAGAGCTGCGCGATGAACTCCGCGACTCTTCGGGCCAGCGCCGCGTCCGCGCGATCCGCCGCCTGGAAGTCGTCGAAGCCTTCCGTCATTCCGGCAATAAACCGGAATGGATGGTCATGGACGTCATTCCGGTCATTCCGCCGGAACTGCGCCCCATGGTCCAGCTTGACGGCGGCCGTTTTGCAACGTCTGACCTGAACGACCTCTATCGCCGGGTCATCAACCGAAACAACCGCTTGAGCCGCCTCCTTGAATTGGGTGCGCCGGACATCATCGTCCGCAATGAAAAACGCATGCTTCAGGAAGCCGTCGATGCCCTCATCGACAATGGCCGTCGCGGCCGCCCCGTTACGGGCCCCGGCAATCGTCCCCTTAAATCTCTTTCGGATATGCTGAAAGGGAAGCAGGGCCGTTTCCGTCAGAACTTGCTCGGGAAACGTGTCGACTATTCCGGCCGTTCGGTTATCGTTGTCGGCCCGGAAATGAAGATGCACCAGTGCGGTCTTCCGAAGGAAATGGCACTGGAACTCTTCAAGCCCTTCGTCATGAAGAAGCTCGTCGAAAAAGAAATTGCCACCAACATTAAAAACGCCAAGAAAAAAGTCGAACGCGTCAGCAATGAAGTCTGGGACGTCCTCGAAGACGTCATCAAGGAACATCCGGTTCTCTTGAACCGTGCCCCGACACTCCACCGTTTGGGCATCCAGGCCTTTGAACCGGTCCTTTGGGAAGGTCGGGCCATTAAGCTTCATCCGCTGGTCTGCACGGCCTTCAACGCCGACTTCGACGGTGACCAGATGGCCTGCCATCTGCCGCTGTCGGTAGAAGCCCAGTCCGAAGCTCGGACGCTCATGTTGTCGTCGCACAACATCCTGGCTCCGAAAGACGGCAAGCCGGTTGCTGTTCCTACACAGGACATGGTTCTCGGTGCCTACTACCTGACCTTGGTTAAACCGTCTGCGAAAGGCGAAGGCAAGATCTTCTCCAATTACGATGAAGTCATGCTTGCTTACGATGCCAAAGTCATCGACATTGAAGCCTTGATCAAAGTCCGCATCCCGGGCCACGGCCTCATTGAAACGACGGCAGGCAAACTCTTGTACAACTACCAGATCTACGAACCGCTGCGCCTCTTCCATACGGATAAGGTTATGGTCTTCGATAATCCTCAGGATGTCGTATTTGCCTATGAAAACGGCGTTATCGACTGGACGCACTTCATCAAAGTGAAAGATGCCGACGGTCATATCCTGGACTATGGTTTCTCCCAGTTGAAAGAAGCTTTTGGTGTCGACCTCATGGCCGTTCGCCCGCTTCCGAAACATAAAATCGATAAAGATGCTGTCGCTGCTTTCAAAGAAGGTAAAGAATATGTCGACGTCGACTGCCTCGGCGTCCTCATGAGCAAGAAGGAAATCGGCAAACTCGTCGATGCCTGCTTCCACCTCTTTGGCAACACCAAGACGGCAGAACTTCTTGATAATATTAAGGCTATCGGCTACCACTACGCTCGTCAGGCCGGTATGTCCATCGCCATTTCCGACATTCAGATTCCGGAAGAAAAATGGGATATCCTCGGCGCTGCTGACAAACAGGTACAGAACGTATCCAAGATGTATCAGCGCGGTCTCATTACGGAAGATGAACGGTATCGCAAAACCTGTGCTATTTGGGAAAAAGCGACCGATGATGTTACGGAAGTCATGATGGATAACATGGATCCTTTCAACTCGATCTTCATGATGGCTGACTCCGGTGCCCGTGGTAATAAACAGCAGATTCGCCAGGTTGCCGGCATGCGTGGCCTGATGGCTGACCCGTCCGGTCGTATCATCGACTTGCCGATCAAGGCAAACTTCCGTGAAGGCCTGTCCGTACTGGACTACTTCACCTCGTCTCACGGTGCCCGTAAAGGGTTGGCGGATACGGCTCTTCGTACGGCTGACTCGGGTTACCTGACTCGTCGTCTGGTCGACGTCTCCCAGGATGTCATCGTCCGCGAAGACGACTGCGACGTATTCGGCATCGATCTCGTCCGCGAACGGGCCCGCTTGGCAAGCTCCTGCCGCCAGGCTGTCAACCTCCTTCGAGATAAGCTCATCGGCCGCGTCCTGGCTCGTGAAGCCGTGGATCCGGAAACGGGTGAAGCCGTATTTGAAGCAGAACACCTCTTGACCAACGATGACATGGATACAATCATTGAACATCAGGTTCCGAAACTCTATCTCCGCGGCAGCCAGATGGATATCAACGATGACCTCAATCATACCAACGTCATCGAAACGGTTTCCCTCGGCGCACCGGAAGAAGGTTTCCGGGCAGCTATCCGCAAATCCATGGCGGAAAACATGCTTGGCAAGACCATCGAAGAAGCCGTCATCGACTCCAATGGCATTGAAATCTGCGCGAAGGGCACGCCCCTTACGGAAGATGCCATCGATCGCATCCTGAACAGTGATGTCAAAGAAGTCAAAGCCCGCAACAACGATATCCGCGGCGTAGAAGTCACGGCCATCGTCGAAGGCAACGGCGTCATCGAACCGCTTGAAGAACGGATCGAAGGCCGTACGGCTGCTGAAACCCTGGTCAACCCGGAAACGGGTGCCGTCATCGTAGCCCTCAATGAGGAAATCATGGCCGACCAGGCGAAAGAAATTGCTAAATATTACGATACCGTCCGGATCCGCAGCGTCCTTACCTGCCACAGCCGTTACGGTGTCTGCGCCAAGTGCTATGGCCGCGACCTCGGTACCGGCGGCAAGGTCAATGTCGGCGAATCGGTCGGCACCATTGCTGCTCAGTCCATCGGGGAACCGGGTACACAGCTGACGATGCGTACCTTCCATACGGGCGGCGTCGCATCGGCCGGCGATATTACCCAGGGTCTTCCTCGTGTCGAAGAACTGTTCGAAGCTCGTAAGCCGAAGGGCAACGCTATCGTCACGGAAATCAGCGGTACCGTATCGATTACGGAAAAAGAAGACCATCACGACATCAACATCGTTCACGTCCTCTCGAAAGACGGCGAAGAACGGAGTTACACCATTCCCTTCGGTTCGCATCTCGTCGTGCATGAAGGCGATGTCATCGAAAAGGGCAGCCGTATTACGGCCGGCTCTATCAACCCCCACGATATCCTGCGTATCCAGGGCGTCGAAGCAACACAGCGCTACCTGGTATACGAAGTACAGAAGGTATACAAATCACAGGGTGTTGGTATCAACGATAAGCACATCGAAGTCATCGTTCGCCAGATGCTGCGCAAGATGAAGATTGAAGAAGCCGGAGATGCAGATGTATTGCCGGGCGATTATATCGACGTCAATATCTTTGAAGATATGAATAAGCGCATTGCCAACAACGGCGGCAAGACCGCTATCGGCAAACCGATGCTGCTGGGGATTACCAAGGCCGCCCTGGCAACGGATTCCTTCCTGTCGGCTGCTTCCTTCCAGGAAACGACTCGTGTCCTGACCGATGCGGCTATTAAAGGTAAGGTCGATCCGCTCTTAGGCCTTAAAGAAAACGTCATTATCGGTAAACTCATTCCGGCAGGGACCGGCATGAGCCGCTACCGCAAAGTAAAAGTAGTAAAGACCGTCCCCTCCATCAGCTATGAAGATGAAGACGGCAATCCCGTAGATGCCCCTGAAAGTGCTGTTGAAGCACCGGAAGCCGGCCACTAAGGTTGAAAGGGAGCCCTCGCAAGAGGGCTTCTTTTTTATTTTTAAAGAGCAGACTGATTTTGGCGTATCGGAAGTTTATCCGAAATGATATGAATCACATGGGCGCGTGTAATAAAAGATGTACTGGTTACGCAGTTTTTACCAAAAAACTCATTGACAGATAATTATCGTGATGATAAAATATCTAAGTGTCGCAATGCGTGCATTGCGCCTAATTTGCAAGACGTAAGGAGTGAGGTTTCGTGAGCTTAGATGTAGCTGCCGGTGTCCGCAAAACTGTCGGAGCCAAGCAAACCTTGAAGGCAATGAAACGAAACGAAGTCACACAGTTGTTCATCGCCAAGGACTGTGATGAACAAGTCGTAGCCCCGCTTATTGCAGCATCTGAAGGGGCTGACATTCCTGTCGACCGCACCTATACCATGGCAGAGCTGGGAGTGGCCTGCCATATCAAAGTAAAAGCAGCGGCCGTAGGCTTGTTGAAATAACTTTTGGTAATATCATCTTATGAGCTCTGCTCGTTGATGATTACATTATAAATCTAATTGTTTGGAGAGGAGGTGCCCATATGCCAACAATCAGCCAATTAGTTCGTAAAGGACGTCAGGTTGCTTTAACCAAATCGAATGCGCCGGCTTTGAAAAACAGCCCGCAGAAACGTGGTGTCTGCACTCGTGTATACACTGCTACGCCGAAGAAACCTAACTCGGCTCTGCGTAAAGTTGCCCGTGTTCGCTTGACGAACTCTATCGAAGTAACAGCTTATATTCCTGGCATTGGTCACAATTTACAGGAACACAGTGTTGTATTAATCAGAGGCGGTCGTGTCAAAGACCTTCCTGGTGTACGTTATCATATCGTCCGCGGTGCTTTGGATACAGCTGGCGTTGCAGATCGTCAGCAGTCCCGTTCGAAATACGGCGCAAAAAAAGGTAAATAAGACTTACCATTAAGATGAAACAGATGACATACACAATATAGAGGAGGAATTAGACATGCCAAGAAAAGGCCCCGTTGCGAAGCGTGATGTGCTGCCGGATCCGGTGTACCATTCCAAATTGGTAACGCGCTTCATCAACAAAGTTATGTTGGACGGCAAAAAAGGTGTCGCTGAAACCATCGTTTATGATGCTTTCGACATCATCCGTTCGAAAATGAATAAAGATCCTTTGGAAGTATTTGAACAGGCTCTCAACAACGTTATGCCTGTCCTGGAAGTCCGTGCTCGTCGTGTCGGCGGTGCTAACTACCAGGTTCCTGTTGAAGTACGTGCAGACCGTCGCTTGTCCCTCGGCATCCGCTGGACTGTCAGCTATGCCCGTCAGCGCGGCGAACGTACGATGAAAGAAAAGCTCGCTGGCGAATTGATGGACGCTTTCAACAACACAGGCGCTGCTATCAAGAAAAAGGAAGATACTCATAAAATGGCAGAAGCTAACAAAGCTTTCGCTCATTATCGTTGGTAATTTACGATATTTATTATTTTTTGAGGAGTGGAAAAAACCGTGCCAAGAGAATTTTCTTTGGAAAAAACGAGAAATATTGGCATCATGGCTCACATCGATGCTGGTAAAACCACGACAACCGAACGTATTCTGTTCTATACCGGCCGAGTTCATAAAATCGGTGAAGTTCATGACGGCGCTGCTACCATGGACTGGATGGCTCAGGAACAGGAACGCGGCATTACGATCACGTCTGCTGCTACGACAGCCCATTGGAAAGACCACCGCATCAACATCATCGATACCCCGGGGCACGTTGACTTCACGGTTGAAGTTGAACGCTCCCTGCGCGTACTCGACGGCGCTGTTGCTGTCTTCTCCGCTAAAGGCGGCGTAGAACCGCAGTCGGAAACGGTATGGCGTCAGGCTGAACATTACCATGTTCCCCGTATCGCATTCGTCAATAAGATGGATACGACCGGTGCTGACTTCCTGAACGTTGTCGAAATGATGAAAGACCGTCTTCAGGCCAATGCCGTCGCTATTCAGCTCCCGATCGGTGCTGAATCGACGTTCAGCGGTATTATCGACCTCATTACCATGAAAGCTGAAATCTATGATGATGCTCTCGGTAAAGAAATCGAAGTCGTTGACATCCCGGAAGACGAATTAGAAGAAGCTAAAAAGTATCATGATATCATGGTAGAAGCTGTTTGCGATACCGATGAAGAACTCATGATGAAATACCTCGAAGGGGAAGAAATCTCCATCGACGAATTAAAAACAGCTATCCGTAAGGGCGTCTGCACGAATAAAATCTTCCCGGTCCTCTGCGGTTCTGCTTACAAGAACAAAGGGATTCAGATGCTCCTCGACGCCGTCGTCGACTACATGCCGTCGCCGCTGGATATTCCGGCTGTTAAAGGCACCAACCCCGACACGGACGAAGAAGAAACCCGTGCTGTTGATGACAAGGCTCCTTTGTCTGCCTTGGCCTTCAAAATCATGGCTGACCCCTTCGTTGGCAAGATGGCCTTCTTCCGAGTTTATTCCGGTACCCTCCAAGCCGGTACCTACGTCTACAACTCGACGAAAGGCAAAAAAGAACGTGTCGGCCGTATCCTCCGTATGCACGCTAACCACCGTGAAGAAGTTCAAGAAGCTTATACCGGTGATATCGGCGGCATCGTAGGCTTAAAAGATACGACGACAGGTGATACGCTCTGCGATGAAAAGAATCCGATCATCCTCGAAAAGATGGAATTCCCCGATCCGGTTATTTCCGTTGCTGTTGAACCGAAGACGAAAGCTGACCAGGAAAAAATGGGCATTGCCCTGGCTCGTCTGGCTGAAGAAGATCCAACCTTCAAAGTCAAGACCGATGCTGAAACGGGTCAGACCATCATCTCCGGTATGGGCGAACTCCATTTGGATATCATCGTCGACCGTATGTCCCGCGAATTCAAGGTAGACTGCAACGTCGGTAAACCGCAGGTTGCTTACCGCGAAACGATTCGCAAAGAAATCAAATCCCGCGGCTTCTTCAAACGTCAGTCCGGCGGCCGTGGTCAGTATGGTGACTGCTGGCTCGAACTCATTCCGCAGGAACAGGGTAAAGGCTACGAATTTGAAAACAAAGTCGTTGGCGGTGCTATTCCTAAGGAATATATCGGTTCTGTCGAAGCTGGTGTTAAAGAAGCTATGGAAACAGGCGTTTTGGCAGGCTTCCCAATGGTTGACATCAAAGTTGCCGTATATGACGGCTCTTACCATGAAGTCGACTCCTCGGAAATGGCCTTCAAGATTGCAGGTTCTATGGGCTTTAAAGAAGGCGCCCGCAAAGCCGATCCGGTTCTCCTCGAACCGTACACGAAAGTCGAAGTTGTCGTTCCTGAAGAATACATGGGCGACGTCATCGGCGACCTCAACTCCCGCCGTGGTCGTGTCGAAGGTATGGAAATGCGCTCCGGTGCAGAACATATCAACGCCTTCGTACCCCTGGCAGAAATGTTTGGCTATGCAACGGATTTGCGTTCCCGTACGCAGGGCCGTGGCGTTTATACGATGACCTTTGACCACTACGAAGAAGTTCCTAAGAACGTAGCTGAAAAAGTCATCAGTGAAAAAGGCTAATCGCCTAATATAATTTACTCACACTGGAGGAACAACAAATGGCTAAAGAACATTTTGAAAGAACCAAACCGCATGTCAACATTGGCACGATCGGTCACGTCGACCACGGCAAAACGACATTGACGGCAGCTATCACCAAAGTTTTGGCTGATAAAGGCTACGCTAAATTCGAAGACTATGCCGATATCGACAAGGCTCCGGAAGAACGTGAACGCGGTATTACAATCAACACCGCACACGTTGAATATGAAACGGACAACCGTCACTATGCACACGTTGACTGCCCGGGCCATGCTGACTATGTCAAGAACATGATCACCGGTGCTGCTCAGATGGACGGCGCTATCCTCGTCGTATCCGCTGCTGACGGCCCGATGCCGCAGACTCGTGAACACATCCTCTTGGCTCGCCAGGTCGGTGTACCGGCTATCGTTGTATACCTCAACAAAGCTGACCAGGTTGACGATCCGGAACTGTTGGAACTCGTTGAAATGGAAGTTCGCGATCTCCTCAGCTCCTATGACTTCCCCGGCGACGATGTACCTATCGTTGTAGGTTCCGCTCTCAAAGCTCTCGAAGGCGACGACAGCGAAATCGGCACGCCGTCCATCCTCAAATTGATGGATGCCGTTGACGAATACATCCCGACCCCGCAGCGTCCGACGGACCAGCCGTTCTTGATGCCGGTCGAAGACGTCTTCACCATCACCGGCCGCGGCACTGTTGCTACGGGCCGTGTTGAACGTGGCGAATTGAAAGT
>NZ_JAXIXE010000042.1:0-80256 GCF_036305205.1 Megasphaera massiliensis | reverse complement strand
CAACGTAGATCGGATTAAAGAAAAGCTTGGATGGCAGAGCCCGATTTCCTATCGGCTAGCCAATCAAACTGCATAAAAAAATTCCGAGCAACTATTTCGGGTTGCTCGGAAATAAAAGTCTAACTTTTTGGGGTCACATCAAAATTCATTTCAATGCCTCGCAAAACTTCGCCGGCTGACACCTCCGTCTACGGTCTCTGAAGGGCTGTAGGAGTCGACGGACCGCAAGAACTCCATATGGATGACGAGACACATAAAACGAGACTGCCATAGATATCTATGACAGTCTCGTTTTCATGAGGCCGTCCTCCCGGGACAGCCCCGCCTAACCTTTAATACTTATTTGTCGTATGCCTTTTCTAAGCGTACATAGCCTTCATAACGGTCCTTAGCATCTTCTTCGGTCTTTTCAAAGAGAGCTTCGGCAATTTCCGGGAAGGTGCGCTGCAGGGACGAGAAGCGAGTTTCGCCCATGAGGAATTCGCGGAAGTTATCTTTCGGCGGTTTGGAATCGAGGATGAACGGATTCTTGCCCTGTTTCTTCAATTCCGGATTGTAGCGCCAGAGATGCCAGTAACCTGCATCGACAGCACGTTTTTCTTCGAGCTGGCTCTGACCCTGACCGATCTTGAGGCCGTGGTTGATGCACGGTGCATACCCGATGATGAGGGACGGGCCATCGTATTCTTCAGCTTCTTTGAGAGCCTTCATGAACTGGTTCTTGTCGGCGCCCATAGCGACCTGTGCGACATAGATGTAGCCGTACTGAGCCTGCATCATGCCGAGGTCCTTCTTACGGGTCTTCTTACCGGCTGCGGCGAACTGAGCGACAGCAGCTGTCGGCGTAGCTTTCGAAGCCTGGCCGCCCGTATTGGAGTAAACTTCAGTATCGAAGACGAGGACGTTGATATCTTCACCCTGCGCCAGGACGTGGTCCAAGCCGCCGTAACCGATATCGTAAGCCCAGCCGTCGCCGCCGAAGATCCACTGGCTCCGTTTAACGAGGAACTGTTTCATATCGTAAACCTGTTCCAATTCAGGTTTGCCGTCTTTTTCAGCTTCGAGGAGAGCGATGACCTTATCGGACCGTTCGCGAGTACCTTCACTCTTAGCCATGTTTTCTTTCCAGTCTTTCAGTGCAGCCTGTAATTCAGGACTTGCAACGTCCATAGCCGCATCGACGTACTGAGCCAAGAGTTTCCGTTCCGTCTTTTCAGCCAGCATCATGCCGAAGCCATATTCAGCGTTGTCTTCGAAGAGAGATGTCGACCAAGCCGGGCCATGACCCTGTTCGTTCTTGGTGTAGCCGCAGTCCGGTGCACTGCCGCCCCAAACGCTGGAACAGCCGTGAGCATTAGCAATGATCATGCGGTCGCCATAGAGCTGGGTAATAACTTTACAATATGGGGTTTCAGCACAGCCTGCGCAAGCGCCGGTGAATTCGAGCAAGGGCTGTTCGAACTGGCTGCCGATAACGGTGTTCTTGTCCATCGGATTCGGTTTAATCGGCAGGTTGATGACGTAATCCCAGAGATCTGCTCTGTATTCTTCTTCGTCGAAGGGTTTCATCGTCAAGGCCTGTTTCGGGCAGACATGCGTACAGCTTCCGCAGCCGAGGCAGTCCATGACCGATACGACGATATTGTATTTGTATTCCGGTGCTGCTTTGATTTCCTTATCCTGATAGCCTTTAGGAGCGTTCGCAGCTTCTTCCGGCGTCATGAGGAAGGGACGGATAGCAGCGTGAGGACATACGAAGGAACACTGGTTACAGCCGATACACTTTTCAGCATCCCAGCTCGGTACGAACATGGCAACGCCGCGTTTTTCTTCAGCAGCCGTGCCCGTCGGCCAACGACCGTCTTCAAAGCCGTCATATGCGCTAACCGGAAGGTCGTCGCCTTCGAGAGCATTGACAGGAATGGAGAAGTCACGGAAGAATTTCGTGTGTTTCGACATATCGACCGGTTCGTCAACAGCATCAGCCCAAGCGGCCGGAACATTAACTTTGACGATAGCAGACAAGCCCTGGTCGATCGCTTCGTTGTTCATATCAACGATGTTCTGACCTTTTTTGCCGTAAGATTCGACAACGGATTCTTTCAATTTAGAGATAGCCAAGTCAAGGGGAATGACGTCAGCCAGTTTAAAGAAGGCCGACTGCATAATCATGTTGATGCGGCCGCCAAGACCGATTTTCTGTGCAATACCAACAGCGTCGATGATGTAGAATTGGACGTCGTTGCGGGCGATGGAGCGTTTAATTTTAGCCGGTAATTTTTCATCGAGTTCTTCCGGTTTCCATACGGTGTTCAGTAAGAAGGTACCGCCCTTCTTGATGCCCCGCAGGAGATCGAAGCCGTGCGTATAGGATTGACGGTGGCAGGCGATGAAGTCTGCGTCATTGATGAGATACGGCATCTTGATCGGCGTATCGCCAAAGCGCAGGTGAGAAACGGTAACGCCACCGGATTTTTTCGAGTCATATGCAAAGTATGCCTGAGCGTACATATCGGTGTTGTCGCCAATGATCTTGATAGCGCTCTTATTCGCACCGACCGTACCGTCGGAACCGAAGCCCCAGAACTTACAAGCTTTCAGGCCTTCACCAGCCGTGTCGACGTTCTGGACACGCGGCAGGGATTTATGCGTAACGTCATCGACGATGCTCAAGGTGAAGTCGTTCTTCGGTTCGAAGGCTTTCAAGTTGTCAAAAGCAGCTACGACGTCGCCCGGTAAGAATTCTTTCGAAGCGATACCATAACGGCCGTGGTAAACTTTCGGAGCTACGTCAGCAGCAGCGAAGGAAGCAGCTACGCTGTGGTACAGCGGTTCGCCGTTAGCGCCCGTTTCTTTCGTGCGGTCCAAGACGGCAATCTTCTTAACCGTATCAGGAACGGCTGCCAAGAAGTGTTTTTCCGACCACGGACGGAACATGTGAACGTTGATACAGCCGACTTTTTCGCCTTGTTCAACGAGCAGTTTAACCGTTTCTTCAATGGTCTGTGCGCCAGAACCCATAGCGACGAGAACGAGTTCAGCATCAGGAGCACCGGTGTAGTTGAAGAGATGGTATTCACGACCGGTGATTTCGCTGATTTTCTTCATGTAGCCTTCCGCAACTTCCGGAACGCGGTCGTAGAATTTGTTCAAGGATTCACGATGCTGCATAAAGACTTCAGCCGGTTCGCAGAAGGAAATAGCTTCCGGATTATCCGGGTTCATGCCGCGTTTACGGAATTCACGAACGGCATCCATATCGAGAAGCGGACGGAGTTTTTCATAAGGAATAACTTCGATTTTCTGGATTTCGTGAGACGTACGGAAACCATCGAAGAAGTTAATGATAGGGATACGACAGGTAATAGCCGTTGCATGGACGACAGCAGCCAGGTCCATGATTTCCTGAACACTGGATTCACACATCATGCTGATGCCCGTGCCGCGCATAGCCATGGCATCGTCGTGACCGGCAAAGATCGTGTAACCGTTCGTTGCGACTGTACGGGAAGCGACGTGGAAGACGCCCGGCAGCAATTCGCTGGAAATTTTGAACATATTACTGAGCATGATCATCATGCCCTGAGAGGACGTGAAAGTCGTCGTAAGGGCACCGGTATTCAAAGCACCGTGCATCGCACCGGCAGCACCTTTTTCAGACTGCATTTCCTGAACCTGGACGGTTGCGCCAAACAAGTTCTTACGGCCATGAGCAGCCCATTCATCGACGTGTTCAGCCATCGGCGATGACGGCGTAATCGGGAAGATGGATGCCAGTTCCGTAAAGGCATAGGCAATATGGGCGGCTGCCTCGTTGCCATCCATAGTCTTAAAAACTTTCTGTGTCATAATACTGTTCCCCTTTCTGTAAAACATCGTAACTTGAAAGAATCCGTGTACACTTGGAGTCATCCCATTACATTGCAAGGACAAAATAATCACTATAAGCTATGTAGCTATGGTATTAACTAGATGACTATTTGTTATCCTCATTGTACTATTTATAAAAATTTTACGCAAGAGCTTTCCAGTAAAACGTTCATCTTATGCCGATTCTGTCTAAACGCATACATATTTATGTAATCGTTGCATGGACTTTACGAGGAACAAAGATTCATCATGACGACGATTACATTTTATAAAGAAAAGAATCCGTAAAGGTTCTGAAAAGTAAGAGGGCCTTAAATTTGTGAAAGTTTTCCCATCAAAGGTCAATACAACAAACAAAAAAAGGCCCCGCATTATAGCACAAAGCGTAATGCGGGGTCTCTGTTACAGGTTATTAGAGGGCCTTTTCGATAATCGGATCTAATTCTTCCGGAGTCGTGCTCGGTTCAAAGCGCTGAACCTGGCTGCCGTCACGGCTGACGAGGAATTTCGTGAAATTCCATTTAATGCCGTTGCCTTCGGCGTTGTCCGGATAGTGTTCAGCTACGACCTGCTGAATCAGGCGGCCGCTGTCTTTATCCGTTTCATAGCCTTTGAAGGGAGCAGCTTCGGTGAGGTATTTGTAAAGGGGATCTGCCTTTTCACCGCGAACGTCAATTTTGGCGAACAGCGGGAAGGTAACGCCGTGGTTCAGGCGGCAGAAATCTTCGATATGTTTATTATCTTCCGGATCCTGTTCCAAGAACTGGTTGCACGGGAAACCGAGAATGACTAAGCCCTTGTCCTTATATTTTTTATAAAGAGCTTCCAAGCCATCGTACTGCGGCGTAAATCCGCATTTGCTGGCCGTGTTGACGATAAGCAGCAGTTTGCCTTCATACTGGCTCAAGGCAACGTCGCCGCCGCGGATATCTTTAACGGTAAAATCAAATACTTTCATTGTGTTATTCCTCCTGTTTCTCTTAGACGTCATGAATTACGCAGCCACCAAATTCCGGTGAACACATAGCGCTGTCAAGGGCCGGAGCTTCTTTAACGGAGAAAGTTTCCTTCCACAGGCCGTGGAGGTTGCAGTATGCATAGACTTCGCCATTATCGCCGGTTTCAAAATGAGCCTTCGGTTCTTCACCCGGTTTGAGATAATGGATATCTACACCTTTATCGTCGACCAAGGCAATCCATTCAATATAATGTTTTTCTTCCATCGGATGAATGACAGAACCAACCTGAACTTCCAGATGGTTGTCGATTTTCTGGATACAGGGGACGTGTTTTTCCTGTGCGGCATCAACGGAACCAGCTACGAGATGAGTCAATTTTTGGCCTGCATAAATTACTTCTTCCGGTGCCTGTGCGCCGACGACGACCAAAACTTTACCATCTGCATCATTGCGGTAAAATTCAACATGCTTCATATCAATTCCTCCTCCAGGGGATAGCACCCCTCAATCAAAAATAAAAATAAGCTATATAATCTAAAAAAATTATAAGCATTTGCTTCCTAATTAATACTTTTTCTTATGTGCTTATTATAGGTCAAATTGTCATATTTGTCAATAACGGAGAATTATTATTCTTTATATAAGTAAGTGCAGAAAGACCTTACAGACTTCCATTTTCGATGATTTTATGCAGGTTTTACGGGCTTTACCGCCCATTCCGAAAAGACAGATTTCTTATTATAATATTTTTTTCTCCCATTTTACCACTCGCCTTTCATCAAAATTCCGTCGTATCGTTCCGCAACATGAATTCGGCAAAGGCAGCCTCCCTCCATAAAATGAACAAGGCCTCCACGGCTGTGCATAGAAAAGCCGCCGCAACATGGCTGTTGCGGCGGCAGGGCTAACTTTTTGGGGTCACATCACAACAGTTCTGCTGCGGCGGCCGGGCTTTTTTTATATCAGAATAAGAAACGTCGTTGTACATGCAGATACGTCAAAGGCAGTTACACTCCGTCAACGAGATGAGCTGCATCCATCTCGGGAACGACATCATAATGGCGGACGCCCCTTTCTTCGGTACAGCGGAGAAGTCCCTTATCCATAAGATACTCGACATGAGACAAGGTTTCTCCTAAGGCAAACCACTTCTGCGTCGGCGGAAAGTCTTTCCAGGGTTTGCCGCGCATGGACCAAGTCATATGGGGTGCAATCTCATAGGCCGTGCTATGCGGATATTCCGCGGCCAGGCGAAGGACTTCACGGAGGCGTCGGTCGTGATGAGCCAGAAGTTCATCGATACGGCCGACGACCGACGTATCACCCTCCCGATGAGCCGGCAAAGCTTGGCTGACCGGCAGGTCCTTCACCTTCTTCAGGCTTTCCAAATACCGCTGCAGTGCCTGCTTCATATGGTACCAAACCTGGATATTCGGCGTAATGTCAAACAGGATGTGGTCGCTCGTAAAGAAAATCTTTTCCTTGGGCATATAGAGGCAGCACAAGCCCGGCGTATGCCCCGGTGTATGAATGACCGTAAGCTCACAGCCCGCCAGGTGCAGGACGTCTCCATCAGCGACCGCGTTAATCGGAAAATGCGGGTCCGGTGAAAAAGTTCGAGCCTGATTGGAAAATTGGCTCTTGATTTCTTCCGGCGGCATCCCTTCGCGCATGAAATTGTCTTCAGCAGCCTTCCACGTCGAGCCGTCTTCCGAATCGACAAGGTATTGATAGTCGACGGGATGCATGTAAATCGGGCAGCCCGCTTTGGCAAAGAAGCCGACAAGGCCGGTATGATCCGCATGGAGGTGCGTCAAAAATAAGGACGTGTGGCGGAGATCAATGCCGAGCTCTTCTAAACCGCGGCACAGGGCCTCACGGCATTCCGGACGATTAAAGCCCGTATCGATGACCAGATTCTCGCTCTTACCTTTAATGACATAGGCATTTAAATACTGGAGCGGATTATCCGGTAATACGACGCGGATGCGGTATACATCCGGCGACGCATGCAGTTTTTCAATCATAAGGTCCCTCCTAAAGGTACGTAGAAAAAGAGACTGCCGCAGACGCGGCAGTCTCTTGTACTCATAGTTTCTTTTTCCGCGGATTGTAGCGGTTCATGCCCTTGTCGACACCGAGGCGCAGACAACCTTCAATGGCCGTCGCGGCATCTTCGATGCCCTGGAGATACTTTTCACGCAGTTCTTCCGGAAAGGGCGTCAAGACGTGATCGATGACATCGTGATGAGGGAGCGGGCGGCCAATACCGACGCGAAAGCGGGTAAAATCGGTGCAGCCGTTGGCAAAGAGACTCTTAATCCCATTATGTCCGCCGTCACTGCCGTTCTTACGAATGCGCAGACGGCCGACAGCCAAATCCATGTCGTCATAAGCAACGTAAACATCAGGCTGCTCTACCTTATACCAACGCATCAGAGGCCCCACGGCCCGGCCGCTGTCATTCATGAATGTCTGGGGCTTGACCAAGATGATTTTTTCATCGTCAACGGTCACCTGGGCCACGAGGGCATCCATTCGCTCCTGCCAGGACGTCACTTCCCAGCGTTTTGCCAGCTCATCGATGACATCGAAACCCGTATTATGTTTTGATTGTTCATATTGACGGCCCGGATTGCCCAGGCCTACGATCATATGCACGGTATCGTTTCCTTATTTATCGAAAAGACGGCTGACAGAGACGTCATGGAAGATGCGCATAATCGCTTCACCCAAAAGGGGAGCTACAGAAAGGACCTTGATCTTGTCGCTCTGTTTTTCCGGCGGCAAGGGAATCGTATTGGTAATGATCAATTCGGAGATGACCGATTTCTGAATTCGTTCGACAGCCGGATCGGTGAGGACGGCATGGGCGCAGGCTGCAAATACGCGGGAAGCTCCCATTTCCTTCAAGGCTTTGGCACCGCCGCACAAGGAACCTGCCGTATCGACGATATCGTCGACGAGGATACAGGTCTTGCCCTTGATATCGCCAATGATATTCATGACTTCGGCAACGCCCGGACGAGGACGGCGTTTTTCGATGATGGCAATAGGCGCACTGACCCGGTCTGCCAGGTCACGGGCACGGGTTACGCCGCCGAGGTCCGGCGATACGACGACGAGGTCACCCAAATCGGTTTCTTCTTTTTTCTGGTTAATATACCGAGCGATGATGGAAGCCGAACCGAGGTGATCGACAGGGATATCAAAGAAGCCCTGGATCTGGCCGGCATGGAGGTCCATCGTAACGACGCGGGTGATTCCCGCTCTGGTCATTAAATCAGCAACCAGTTTCGAGGTAATCGGTTCACGGCCGCGGGTCTTGCGGTCCTGACGAGCATAGCCATAGTACGGAACAACGGCGGTAATATGTTTTGCCGAAGCGCGTTTCAGGGCATCCGCCATGATCAGCAGTTCCATGAGGGTATCGTTAGCCGGCTGGCAGGTCGGCTGAATGACGAATACATCCTTACCGCGGACGCTTTCATCGATCATGACCTGAATTTCACCATTATTGAACTTACCGACAAAGGCCTTGCCTAATTCTAATCCAAGGTACTCAACAATTTCTTTGGCCAATTCCGGATTGGCATTCCCCGTAAAAATCTTCAGCTTTTTCCCGTCTTCGTAACTCATAATGAGCCTCCCTGTATGAATATTGTAATATATGATTCGATATAAAAACCGATAAACGCTAGGTGGAGAAAGTGTTATTTCTTATAGGTATCGTCTTTAACCCAGTCTTCGATATTGCGCTGCCGAGCGCGGGCAACGGATAAGGATTTGGCCGGTACGTCTTTGGTAATCGTAGAACCGGCACCGACATAGGCGTAATCACCGACCGTAACCGGCGCTACGAGGTTACTGTTGCAGCCGACAAAAGCGTGATTGCCGATCGTCGTGCGGTGCTTGATTTTTCCATCATAATTGACAGTAATCGTCCCGCAGCCGATATTGACGTTCTGACCGACATCGCTGTCGCCGATATAACTGAGGTGAGGCAGTTTTGTGCCGTCTCCGACAGTCGAGTTTTTGACTTCCATATAATTTCCGACTTTTACGTGATTACCGATAACCGTATCGGGGCGGAAGTGAACGAAAGGCCCGACTTCACAGCCGTTTTTGATTTGGCAGTCATGAGCATACATGAACTGAACATGGTCATCATCGCCCATCTGTACATTGGTCATGCGGACATAAGGGCCGATGTGGCAGTCTTCGCCGATGACCGTCTGTCCTTCGAGAATCGTTCCCGGATAAAGTACCGTATCGCGGCCGATGGTAACGGTCGTGTCGACATAGGTATTATTAGGATCAATAATAGAAACGCCATCGGCCATGAGCTGGTCCAGTTTACGGCGACGCATAATTTGTTCTGCTTCTGCCATTTGCTGACGGGAGTTGACCCCCAGCGTTTCATCATAGGACGGAGCTGCAAAAGCACTGACAACGCGGCCCGACGATACGAGCATGCCGATGATATCGGTCAAGTAATACTCGCCCTGAGCATTGTCATTGGTAACGTTGTGCAGCATATCCCACAAAAGGGGCATATCAAAGCAATAAATGCCGGCATTTACTTCGTCGACAGCCAGTTCTTCCGGCGTGCCGTCTTTTTGCTCGACAATTTTGACGACCTGCCCTTTATCATCACGGATAACGCGGCCGTAGCCCGTCGGATCCGGCATATGTGCCGTCAGTACCGTTGCCGCAGCATCACTCTTTTCATGGCAGTCGATGAGAGCCGTAAAGGTTTCCGTCGTTACCAAAGGAGTGTCGCCGCAGGTAACGAGAAGTGTACCGGAAGCGCCTTGCAACAACGGTTCCGCCTGCAGCACAGCATGACCGGTACCGAGCTGTTCCTGCTGTACAACCGTTTCAGCCCGGTCACCGAGGTAGTCGCGGACCTGTTCTCCGCCAAAACCGACAACAACAATTTGGCGCGTCGTTCCGGCTGCCTTAACAGCCCGAAGCACCTGTTCCACCATCGGAACGCCGCCGACTTTGTGTAAAACCTTGGGGAACTTCGATTTCATTCGCGTCCCCTTACCGGCAGCGAGGATAAGTGCAATAGTATTTTTCATTCAGCAATAGCCTCCCTGAATTACATCACTATATAAATCCTTTTAAGGATACCACAAAACGAGGCGAAAAAAAAGGCTGTTGCACAACTTACTGTACAACAGCCCCTTTTCAGCTAATGGATATCCTAGCATCAACTTGAGATTAACCTAATACATAAACGACGACGTCTTGACGGCCGAAATTAAGGGCTTCACTAGTAGAATCCATGGCCAAGTCAATACGGTCACCGACAATAGCTCCACCGGTATCAGCGGCAACGGCATAGCCGTAACCTTCGATGTAAAGCTGAGAGCCGAGGGGAATAACCGACGGGTCAACGGCAACCATACCACGCTGGAGATACTGGCCGGTTGCAGTGTATCCACTGCCGCCGCCATCTTGAGCCGTATAAGCCGTAGCTTCCATAACCAACCGACGCTGGTGACCTTCCGTCGCCGATGCAGCTTCTTCCGGAACCGGGCGACCGCTGGCTTCAGAGAGCGCTTCCATCGTCTGCGAGCCGACGATTCCGTCGGCAGACAGACCATGGTCTGTCTGGAACTGTACGACAGCCTGCTGCGTCTGAGAACCAAAATCACCATCTGCACTACCGGACAAATAGCCCGCATCTTGAAGCATATATTGAACACTCTGTACGACAGAGCCTTTCATTCCCATTTGTACACTTGCACAAGCCAAAGACGAAAATGCAAATACAAAGATCATTGTCACTAATATCAACATACGATGTTTCAAAATACGATTTCGCAAAAAACCACCTCTTCGAATGAATACAATCTCAAGTACGTCCTGAATTATAGCAAACTCATCACCATAAGTCAAAAAATTGGATACTTAAACCTACTTTTTGATTGTTTTATTCTCCGTTCTAATCGTTTCCGAAACATCATATGTGCCTTAATACTCAAGTATGACAGATATTTTTTAGTACCTAGTCCTATTTTTCTATAATTATTATACATTTTTACATATCTTCGCTGCCTGTTTTCTCCACAATATTTCTTATAGATTGAGCACCTTCGACAGAGTCAGTCAGCACATAGAGGTAGTCCCCTGCTCGTAGACAAGTCTCTCCATCCGGTATGATGTCGCCGCTGCCGCGCTTTACGTCAACAATGACCGTATGAGACGGCCAGGCAATGCGGCCGATATATTTTCCATCGGCCTGACTTCCACTGACGACGGTCAATTCCAAGAGGTTTCGCCGTTCACTCGACGATAAGGCAGGTTTATGCTTGGCCAGGCTCCGCCGGAGCAGCACTTCATAAATCGGTTCCCCCCGAAAGAGCTGGGCCACGACGAGGGCCACCAAGGAGGCCGTACATAAGGCTAGCAGGTGCTCATATGAGCCGGTCATTTCCATAATGAGAATAGTCCCTGTAACCGGTGACTGAACGGAGGCCGCAAAAAAAGCTGCCATGGAAATAACGACGATGTTCGACAAGTAATACGATGAAATGAGCCCCATCTGAATGAAAATAATTCCCACCATACCGCCGGTCAGGGCGCCTAAGACCAACATGGGCAAAAAGAAACCGCCGGGAACGCCGCAGCCGTAACTGATAAGGGTGAACAGAAATTTTCCGATCAGCAGGAGGGCAAACAACTGAAGTGACAGCGGCAGGGTATACAGGGCATTAACCAACTCATTGCCGCCGCCGAGGACGTCGGGAAAAACATACCCCAACACCCCGGCCATGAGTAAGGCAAAGGCAATGGGCATGTAACGATTGCGAAAGATGGGAAGTTCATAAAAATAATGGATATTTAGTAATCCTTTATTAAATATTACCCCGGCAATTCCGACAATAATTCCTAAAATTACGGCCAACCACATATAGCGCAGGGGAAAGTGCGGCAAGATTCCGAAATGAAAAACAGGTTCTCGTCCAAAGAGGTAGCGACTGACCATGGTCGCCATCAATGCCGCCGCCATAGCCGGTGCCAAAACGACGCCGGAAAAGTTGCGATGAAGCTCTTCCAAGGCAAACATGACGCCTGCCAGGGGCGCATTAAAAGCCGCTGCCAACCCGGCACTGGCGCCGGCTGTGATGAGGTACCGTTCCTCCATCCGCGTCCGCCCAAAGGCTCGGCTCAACCCTTGGGCTGTCACGGAACCGATCTGAATCGACGGTCCTTCACGTCCTAAAGACAAGCCCAGCCCGATGCCGACGATACCACCGACCAGCTTAACCCAAAGTACTCGCAGCCAGCGCAGGCGCAGGACGCCCAAAATGACACCTTTAATTTGAGGAATCCCACTGCCGCCTGCTTGTGGTTCATAAATCCCCAAGCGCCATAATAACAAAGCTGCCGCCAGCAGCAGCGCAAACCAAGCCGCGTGAACAGAAATGTCACCCCGGCTCAAAACATTGGCATAAAACCACTGTCGCCACAGGGTTCCCGTTTCCAAGCCCCAGCGAAAAAAGCTGATAACCGTTCCCGACAATAAGCCGACTAAAATGCCTTCTAAAAAAAGCTGCAGCCGAAATCGAGGCCAATGGTTCAAAACCTTTAGCGCCGCTTCCAACCGTGTATCACCATGCATCATATTCACATCCCTTTCTGATTCACTGTGAAAATTATACCACAGGCTCCTGTTGTTTCGTATAATAAGGATATATATAATATAAATATATAGACCTTTCGAAGCAGAATGAGCCAAAAAATCCGCTCCCATGGCAGGATTTCAGGCTTTATTATAGAAATATATACATAATATAGAAAAACGGAAGGAGGAGCGGCTTATGAACGACAGCTATAGACCGACATTCAATATTCACGAAGCAGTACGCAAAACCTTGCCTTATATGATGGAAATGAGAGAATATTTCCATGCCCACCCGGAATTAAGCGAAAAAGAATTCGATACATGCAAGACGATTTTTCAAGAATTATCCCTGATGGGTATTGAAGACGTGCGAATCATCGCCGGTACCGGAGTCACAGGCCTGATACACGGGGCCCTTCCCGGACCGGTCGTCCTCTTGCGAGCCGACATCGATGCCCTGCCGCTGACCGAAAAGTACGACTGCCCTTATTCATCCCTCGTAGAAGGAGTCATGCATGCCTGCGGCCACGATGGTCATGCGGCCAACTTATTAGGTGTCGCCAAAATTCTCAACAAGCATCGAGACTGCCTGCGCGGCACCATCCGTCTGGCTTTTCAGCCGGCTGAAGAGGGAAACGGCGGCGCCGCCCGCATGATCGATGCCGGTATCCTCAACCTGCCGCCTGTCGACTATGCCTTGGGTCTGCATGTGGCCGGCAGTCTCCCCAAGGGTTATGTCGGCATCGGCCGCGGCGAAATCGCGTCTTCTTGTGACGATTTCACGATCACACTCCACGGCAAAGGCGGACACGGCTCCCAGCCGTCAGCCTGCATCAGCCCGATACAGATGGGCGTCGACATTATCCAATTGATTCAAAACTTCGTCTACAACCGCTATGCTGACGGCGACGGCATCGTCCTCACCTTCGGCCAGTTCCAGGCCGGCCACAATCCTAACGTCATCCCCGAAACAGCCGTTTTAAAAGGGACCCTCCGGACGTATCACGAAGAAAAACGGCGCATCATCCTCGACGCCCTGGAGCAGATTTTGAAAAATGTAACCTCGACGTATGGCGGTTTCTTCGATTTGGACGTCGTCCCCTTCTCCCCGGTCTGTGTCAACGACGACGGCGTTACCGATAAAGTTACCCATATCCTGCAGCAGCACTGTGCCGATCGGGTCAACGTAGTGGCCTTGAAACGCGGCGCCGGTTCTGAAGATTTTGCCTATTTCAGCGAGGCCGTCCCCAGTGCCTTTTATTATGTCGGCGTCTACGGCGATGCTCCGGTCAGCGGCCATTCACCGGACTTCCACTGGGACAGCAACGCCTTGAAGTATATGTGCGAAACCCTGCTTCACATCGTCTATTACTTCGAAAGCTATTGAATTCATTTTGGCATTGTATAATTACATATCCATAGTATAATGAGGGAGTATCCATATAATAAGGAGTGATATGACTCATGGTCTTCTGGTTCATCATTGAACATACGATGCTTCCGATTTTCTTTCTCGTTCTCTTAGGATATTTTCTCGATAAGAAATTCCATCTCGACGTAAAAACCTTATCGAAATTGATGTTCTACTTAGTCATTCCCAGTTTCCTTTTTACCAACATCTATACGACTCAGTTCCCCGAAACGAGCGTCAACATCATCGCTGCCATCGCCATCTTCATGGTCCTCTGTTTCGTCATAGCCAATATCGTCGGCCGTATCCGCCACTATGATGAAGCCATGCTGGAATCGTGCCGCAACGCCTTTATGTTCAATAATACAGGCAACCTCGGCGTCGCGCTTATCATCCTCGTCTTTTCTCACGACCCCTTCGTCGTAAACGGACAGACGCCATACCTTGCCGAAGCCATGGTCGTGCAGATCATCATATTCATGATTCAAAGTGTCTCGCTCAATACCCTCGGTCTTTATCAGGCCGGCCGCGGTAAATTGGCTGCCAGGGATACTTTGGCCGTCATGTTTCGCATGCCCTTGCTGTACGTATTGGCCGCATCCTTGTTAGCCCGCAACGTCGGCTGGGATGCCGAAAACTTCTTCTTATGGCCCATCATGGACATGGCCAGCCATGCTCTGCTCCCCTTAGCCATGGTCAGTATCGGCGCTCAGTTGTCACAGACCAAGATTCATTGGCTCGACAAGGATGTCTGGATCGTAAGCATTTTAAAGATGACCGCCCTCCCCTTACTGGGGCTGGCCATGATTTATGGTGCCAACGCCTTTCGCCCCGGCACCTTTACGGCTGTCAGTGCGACGGTATTCCTTATCTATTGCGCTATCCCTACAGCCGTCAATACGGCCTTATTTGCCATCGAATTCGATAACAATCCGGACTATGCGACGCAGATTGTCATGAACACAACGGCCCTCAGCGCCATATCGCTGACCTTTTATATTTTCTTAGGGCATATTTTATTTGTTTAATATGATTCCCATTATGATATTATCTTTTTAGATAAAATATAAGTTTTGTAAAATAAATTTCAGCATTTTTATTGACAGCTTAACGTTTTGCTTTTATAATAAGTTCATCAACAGAATAGAAGCCGGCAATGAAGCCCAAGGTGATGATTTTTTATCCCTTGGGCTTTTCATATTCTGAAGATAATCCCAATAGAACAGTAGACAACGATGTCTTTTTCTCGATGGAACCATCGGGAGAGGCATCTTTTTTTTATGGGTCAGGAGGCTAAGAATATGAAACAATTATGGTCCCGTTTATCGGTCCTGCTGCCTTGTCTTTTCGCAGCAGCGCCAACGGCTTTTGCATCGGCACCGGGAACGACAGACCCGGGCGACACGGCCTGGGTACTCATCAGTGCCGCCCTCGTCTTTCTCATGACGCCGGGCCTGGGCTTCTTCTACGGCGGCATGGTCCGCAATAAAAACGTATTGGCAACGATTATGCAGAGCTTCTTCATCGTCGCCATGATTTCTGTCGAATGGATTCTCATCGGCTATGCCATGACCTTCGGTACCGACATTCACGGCTTCATCGGATCTCTTGATAAAATCGGCCTCACCGGAGTCGGCATGACTGTTCTCGACAACGGAACGATTCCGGAACTGGCCTTCGTCGCCTTCCAGTGCATGTTTGCCGTCATCACGCCGGCCCTCATTACCGGTGCTTTTGCCGAACGCATGAAGTTCCACGCCTTCGTCGTCTTCATCCTGCTCTGGGCCCTCTTCATTTATAATCCCATGGCTCATTGGGTCTGGGGCGGCGGCTTCCTCGCTAAACTCGGCGCCCTCGACTTCGCCGGCGGTCTGGTCATCCACATTCTCTCCGGTGTTTCCGGCCTTACGCTCTGCGTCCTCTTAGGCCGTCGCTACGGATACGGGAAGAGTCCTATGGTTCCTCATAATCTTCCGATGACCGTCCTTGGCGCCGCCCTTCTCTGGTTCGGCTGGTTCGGCTTCAATGCCGGCAGTGCCCTCGGAGCCAACGAGTTGGCCGCCAACGCCTTTATCACCTCTCAGGCCGCCGCAGCAGCTGCCACCGTCGCCTGGGTCGCTGTGGAATGGCGTGTCCAAGGGAAACCGACCATCCTCGGTGCCGCTTCCGGATGTATCGCAGGCCTCGTCGCCATCACCCCGGCAGCAGGCTTCGTCGCTCCCCTTCCGGCCCTCATTATCGGGGCTGTCGGCGGCGTTATCTGCTACGTCGCGGTCGCCGTCGTCAAGACCAAACTCGGCTACGACGATTCCCTCGATGCCTTCGGGATTCACGGCATCGGCGGTACTTGGGGCTCCATCGCAACGGGGCTCTGGGCGACGACAGACGTCAACCCTGCCGGTGCCGACGGCCTCTTCTACGGCAGCAGCCATCTCCTCGCCGCTCAGCTCATTTCTACGGTCGTCGCCTATGCGCTGGCTATCGTCGGAACATTCATAATCTTTAAAGTCATCAGCCTGTTCATGACCGTCCGGGCCGATAAAGAAGAAGAAATTGCCGGTCTCGATATTGGCGAACACGGCGAACAGGGTTACAATTACGCCATCACCGCCGGGAGCCCCTTTGAAGGGGTTCAGACCTCTCCCTTAGACAATACAGCCTTAGGCCATGCTGCTGTCGTAAACCAGGCCGGCGTAAACAGCCATACGATATAGAGGTGATAGAGATGGAAGAACATACCCTTACTAAAATAGAAATCATTACCCGGCCCAGTAAACTTGAAGATTTAAAAGAAGCCTTGAACAAAATCGGCGTCATGGGCATGACCGTCAGTCAGGTCTTCGGCTGCGGCCTTCAAAAAGGCTACGTCGAAGTCTATCGCGGTCAGCGTTACAACATCAACCTCCTGCCGGGTATCAAAGTAGAGACCGTCGTCTGCGAAGTTCCCGTCGACAAAGTCGTCGAAGTCGCTGAAAGGGTCTGCAAAACAGGTAAGCCCGGTGACGGTAAGATTTTCATTTACCCCTTGGCAGATGCCGTCCGCATCCGCACCGGTGACCGCGGCCCTGTCGCCATCATGGACGAAAAATAAGAATGTCTCTAAAAGCAGGTATGCGAAGCACGAGCCTTCGTATGCCTGCTTTTTAGGCTAACCGCTAAATCAATAGTATATATATATCAATATATATAAAATAAGTAATAGTACCCGTCGACCTTCTTGTTTAAAATAGATACATACTTGCTTATCAGCACAGTAGCGTATGTGAATATTTTAACAATTCGAAGGGATGATCATATATGACGAACTTACGTCCTAAGAAAACGAAGAAACGCTGGTTCATGCTGTTTCTCTTATTTATTCTCACAGCCATCAATTACCTGGACCGGACCAACATGGCCGTCGCAGCCTCCAGCATGAGTGATGAACTCGGATTCAGCGCCGCCACCATGGGCCTTTTATTCTCCGCCTTTTCCTGGTCTTACGGGCTGATGCAGATCCCCGGCGGTTGGGTCATCGAACGATTTGGCTCTCACATCGTCTATACAGCCTCGTTATTCTTGTGGTCCTTATTCACGATGTTCATGGGTCTTGGGAAGTCCTTTGCCTCCCTCTTCGGCATCCGCATGGCTATCGGCGCTGCCGAAGCCCCGGCCTTTCCGACCAACAGCCGCGTCGTCGCAGCCTGGTTCCCGTCTCATGAACGGGCGACGGCAACCTCGATTTATACAGCCGGCGAATTCATCGGTCTGGCCTTTTTAACGCCCGTTTTATTTTGGATCTTAGAAACCTACGGCTGGCGGGAAATATTTTACATCACCGGCTTTATCGGCATCGTCGCCAGCCTCGGTTGGTTCTTTCTCTACCGCGAACCCGGTCCCGATTCAGGTGCCAACCAAGCTGAATTGGACTATATCCGCCAAGGCGGCGGCCTTGGCAGTACAGCCTCGGAAAAACAAAAGATTACCTGGTCTCAAATCGCAGAATTATTTAAACACCGCCAACTCTGGGGGATTTATTTAGGACAGTTTTCCAATGCCAGTACGATGTTTTTCTTTTTAACCTGGTTTCCGACGTATCTGATCATGGCTAAGAACCTGCCCTTATTAAAAGCCGGCATCTACGCCATCATTCCTTACGTCGGTGCCCTTATCGGCGTCCTCCTCGGCGGCTACTGGTCTGACTCCATGCTGCGCCGCGGCAGTTCCCTTTCAAAAGCCAGAAAACTGCCCATCATCTGCGGTCTCCTCTGTTCGATGACCATCATGACGGCTAATTATTTCGACTCTCTCAATGCCATCATCATCGTCATGGCCCTGGCCTTTTTCGGTCAAGGCATGGCTGCCATCGTCTGGAGTACTGTCGGCGACGTGGCACCGGCCCATTCCGTAGGCCTTGCCGGCGGCGTCTTCAACTTCATCGGCAATTTAGCCGGCATCATTACGCCCATCGTCATCGGCTTTATCGTCCAAGCGACGGGCTCATTCGTCGGCGCCATGATATTTGTCGGCTGCGTCGCCGCCATTGGCGTCTTCTCCTTCATCTTCATCGTCGGTGACCTCCACCGCATCGAGGACTGACTCAGATGGCTCCCCGCTGCCAGCGGGACAGGAGAAAATTCCGGAACCGTTCTACGACGGGCAATACCTGGGATTGGCGCAGGAGAGCCAAAAAGAGATAACGCCGTTCAAAAGAATCGGCAATCGGTATCCGATCTAGATTATAATATTGAAGTGTATAGAAATCAGGTAAAATGGCAACGCCATAGCCGGCCGCTACAAAGCCGGCCATGGCGTTGTCTTCTTCTACATGGCAGGCGGTCTTTAAATGAACCTGAGCCTGATCGAGGAGTTTATTAATCATCTCGTTTAAGCCGCTGCTCTTATCGAAGGCGATAAGAGGATACGGTTCCAGTTCTTTTAAGGAGACAGAGCCACGGTTGCTCAAAGGGTGCCCCTTAGGGACGGCTACGACCAATTCTTCTTCGGCCACGGGATAAAAGAGGACGTCCGGTTCGTTTTCAACGGAAGAACAGAGAGCGGCATCGATTTTTTCCTCTTTTAACTCTTTAATCAGGGCTGCCGTCGTCCCTTGATGGAAGTCAAAGGTAATGCCGCCATTACCGTCAATAGCCTGAAATTGAGTAATCATTTCTGGCACCAAAGTATAGCCCATGGTATAAATAAATCCCAGCGTAATTTTTCCCTGATCCGGGCGCGTATAAGCTTTCATCAAATCAACGCCGCGTTCCAGTTCCTGCAGAGAGCGTTTCACATAAGGCAAAAAAAGATGACCGTACTTATTCAAAAAAATATTTCGTCCCCGTTTTTCAAAGAGCTGAATTCCCAGCTCTTTTTCCATTTCCCGAACGGCTCGGTTAAGGCTGGGCTCCGTAATATACAGGGCTTCCGCAGCCTTCCGGTAATGTTCCGTTTCCGCCAATTTCGTAAAATATTGAAGTTGCTTTAAGTTCATAACAGACTCCTTCTATATGCCGTTTAATCAATCTTTGTGATAAATCCTTATATATCAATAGCTTATCTATTAATATTTCAATCTCATTTTCTATCAATAAAAAACAATCTTATGAAAACCCCAAATGGCAAGACAAGTCAAAGCTATATGGCCGAAACCACTGATTTTTCTCAACTTCCTTCGTATTGTAAAATGAGTTTATCTTTGTTTTATCGACAATTTCTCGGTATCGATTGCCCTTATTATATCATTTTTAATAGCTTTTTTGAACTGTTTTTGCCTATTTTAAGAAATTGTGTTATCAGTATTTCATCCGTATAATAAGGGCAGATCAAAAATATAGTTCTACAATTCACATATACCTTTAGTACTATATAGAAGGAGGATTTCTCTTTATGAGCCAGCAGTATCCACATATTTTCGAACCCTTTACGGTCAAGCGGACCACCTTCCGCAACCGCGTCATCATGCCCCCCATGGGATCCAATCTTGCCACCTTCACCGGTGAAGTATCAGAAGAAATGAAGAATTATTACGGTCTTCGCGCCCGTGGCGGCACAGCCTTGATTACCGTTGAAAACGCCTGTATCGACTATCCCTTGGCAACGAACGGAACGAAACAGCTGCGCATCGACAAGAAGCAGTTCATCCCCGGTCTCTACGAACTGACCGAACGGATTCACAAATACGGTGCCCTGGCATCGATTCAGCTCAACCACGCCGGTGCTTCGGCCTACCCGGAACGGCTCGACGGCCTCCAAGCCGTATCGGCTTCATCCGTCCCTTCCAAAGAAGGCAATCCGGCACCGCGCCCCCTCGATAAATGTGAAATCCTCAACATTGTCCAGAAGTATGCCATCGCCGCTCAGCATGCTATCCAGGCCGGCTTCGACATGGTAGAAATCCACGGGGGGCATTCGTACCTGCTGGACCAGTTCTTATCTCCCCTGTATAATAAACGTACCGATGAATTCGGTGGCTCTTATGAAAATCGTGCCCGCTTTGCCCGCCTCGTCGTCGAAGCCGTCCGCAAAGTTGTCGGCCCTTGGGTTCCCATCGTATTCCGTCTGTCAGCAGATGAATTCATCGAAGGCGGCAACACCTTGGAAGACTCGTTGAAACTCCTCGAATACATCGAACCGGAAGTCGATATCATCAACGTATCGGCTGCCGTCAACGACTCCATCCAGTACCAGATCGATAAATGCGACATGCCTGACGCCTGGCGAGTCTACCTGGCCGAAGCCGTCAAGAAGAAATTCAACAAACCGGTCATCGCTTCCGGCAACATCCGCAATCCGCAAATCGCTGACCAGGTCATTGCCGAAGGTAAGACCGACTTCATCGCCATCGGCCGCGGCCTCATCGCCGATCCCGATTGGGCCCGCAAAGCACAGTTCGGCCGTACGGACTGCATCCGTCAGTGCATCTCCTGCAACATCGGCTGTGCCGATCACCGCATATTCAAATCGCAGCCCATTCGCTGCACCGTCAATCCCGACGTCATCGGCGGCGACCAATATAAGAAACAGAAGGTCACCCGCGACATCCATGTCGTCGTCATCGGCGGCGGTACATCGGGCTTAGAAGCAGCCTGCTCGGCAGCTGAAGTCGGCTGTCGGGTCACTCTCCTCGAACGGGAAGACAAACTGGGCGGCCTGACCCGCAAGATTGCCTTGCTGCCGGAAAAGAAACGCATCGAAGACTTCCCGGCCTATCTCGAACGCCGGGCTGCCAAGCTGCCGAACCTGACGATTCGCCTGAACACGACGGCAACGAAGGAACTCTTGGCTGAATTAAAGCCGGACATTCTCTATGCCGCAACGGGCTCCCGTCCCATGCTTCCGCCTATCGAAGGTCTCCGTGAACTGACTGATGCCGAAGGTTCCCACATTCGCTCCATCTACGGATTCATGGACAACATTCCTTACTACGAAGCCAATGCAGAAGGCAAAAAAGTCGTCGTCATCGGCTGCGGTGCCGTCGGTTTGGACGTCATGGAATTCTTCACCCTGCGAAAAGCCGATGTCACCATGATTGAAATGATGCCGTCCTTCGGGAAAGACGCCGATATCGTTTCCAAAGCGACCTTCAAAGAGCTCTTAGAAAAGCACCCCGTTGACATGCATCTCAGCACGTCCTTAGAAAAGGTCTGCCCGGACAAATTCATTGCCTCCCACAACGGTGAATCTGCCGAGTATCCCTTCGACTACGGGTTCATTTGCATGGGCCTTGTTCCCGACATCCCGTCGGATAACCCCTTTGAAGCCTATGCCAAAGAACAGGGAATCCCCTTCTGCAACTTTGGCAACAGCCGCAAGACCGGTCAGATTATCCACGGCACGGAAGTAGGCCGTGACATCGTCGCTACGATCGACATGATTGGCGGCTTCGACGACTAGGTAAGCAGAAAACAGGATACTGCTGCTGTTTCAAGCGGCGGTGTCCTGCTTTCCTATCTTTTTGTATCCCTTCATGGAAAGACGATTCAAATATTAAAATACGATATTCCTTTATTCTCACAACAGGAGGATTCTATCATGGGTAAAATTGCAGTTACAGAACGCGTCACGGGTCATACGGAATTAATCGGCCTCATCGCCTATCCGATTCGCCACAGCATGTCACCGACGATGCATAACGAAGCCTTCAAAAAATTGGGCCTCGATTACGTCTATGTCTGCTTTGAAGTCGACAACTCGACGCTGGAAGACACGGTAAAAGGCCTTCGCGCTATGAAAGTCCGCGGCTGGAACGTTTCCATGCCCAACAAGGGGCCGATTACGCAGTACCTCGACAAATTGTCGCCGGCCTCTCAGATCATTGGCGCCTGCAACACCGTCGTCAACGATAACGGCGTTCTGACCGGTACCATTACCGACGGCGTCGGCGCCATGCAGGCTCTCAAAGACGAAGGTGTTGAATACGTCGGCAAAAAAATGGTCGTCATCGGCGCCGGCGGTGCTGCAACGGCCATCCAGGTCCAGGCCGCCCTCGACGGTGTCCGGGAACTGACGATTTTCAACCGCGACGATGAATTCTTTGCCCACGGCGAAGAAACGGTCAAGAAGCTCCGCGAACGGACGGACTGCGTCGTCAATATTTACCATCTTGAAGACCACGCAAAATTAAAAGAAGAATTAGACAGCGCCGACATCCTCATCGACAGCTCTTCGTGCGGCATGAAGCCCCTCGAAGACGTCGTCGCCCTTCCGGATAAATCCTATCTCCGCCCGGATTTGGTCGTCATGGATACGGTCTATGCTCCGCGTCAGACGAAGTTGATGAGATGGTGCGATGAAGTGGGCTGCAAAAACTTCAACGGCCTAGGCATGATGCTCTATCAGGGCGCCGCTGCCTTCAAACTTTGGACGGGGAAAGAAATGCCCGTAGACTTCATTAAAGACGTCCTTTTCTAAACCGTCCTAACCCCCGAGAGACGTTGTCAGGCTGCCGGCCGTCCCCCTGACGATAGGGCCAGCTGCCGGCCGTCCCCCTGACGATAGGGCCAGCAGCCGCCGGCCCTGACAAGTTTTCTCATTGTCTGCATCATCAACGTGCGTTATAATAGCGTCATGAAAGCATAGGAGGATTTAAAATATGGTTAAAATTGGCAACGTCACTCTCGACAACGGGATGCCTAAAATCTGCGTCCCCATCGTCGGCCATTCTGTCGATGAGCTCGTTCAGGAGTGCCGTTATCTCCAAGATAAAATTTACGATGTCGTCGAACTCCGTATCGACTTCTTAAAGGACGTCACGTCCCTCGAAGCCGTCGGCGAAGCCCTGGATGCCGTTCGCCGGGAACTTCCCAACGGAGCCATTCTGTTCACCTTCCGTACAAAGGAAGAAGGCGGTGAAACAGCCGTTCCGGAAACTTACTACTTCGACCTCATCAACTACGCCATCGAAAGCGGTAAAGTCGACGCCGTTGATGTCGAATACTTCCGCAGCCGCGAAAGCATCGAGAAGACCTTGGCTGCTGCCAAAGCCCACAACGTCACCGTCATCATGAGCAACCATGATTTCGACAAGACGCCGTCTTTCGATGACATCACCGGCCGCTTGACGGGTATGAAAAAGCTCGGCGCCGACGTGGCAAAATTGGCCTGTATGCCGACGTCTGCCAAAGACGTCCTGACCTTGCTGTCGGCGACGGAAGCCGTAAAAGCCCAGTATCCGGATGAACCGATCATCACCATGTCCATGGGAAAACTCGGTGCCATCAGCCGTATCAGCGGCGAAATCTTCGGTTCGGCCCTGACCTTTGGTTCTGCCAAAAAAGCATCGGCTCCGGGCCAGCTCGAAGTTACGACACTGCAGCAAATACTGCGAGCCCTTCACTAATAGAATAAGACATAAAATAACGAGCCTGTCATGACAAGATTGTCGTGACGGGCTCGTTTTCGTTTGCAAAGATGTTTTTAAGGTAGGGTTGAAGATGAGGTGTCCTTGGTTTCCAAGCGGTGAATATCGCCGACGATGAAGATGAGCGACAAGACGCCGACAGCGGCAACGGCACTGATAAAGACCATGGCACCGACAAAAGAACCGGTAAGCTGGACGATGAATCCGATGACGATGGGCGTTACGATACCGGCCAAATTACCGGCAAAGCTGAATACACCACCGGCCAGGCCCAACGATTCCTTGGGAGCAACGTCCCCAACGGTACTCCAAATGATGGCGGCCATGCCTTGGCCAAAAAAGGATAAGGCCATGATAGCAATGATGATGTCCAGTGAATCAAAGTAATTCGCTGCCATGATCGACATGGAGCAGATCAAGCCGCAGGCAATAGGCAGCTTTCTGGCCTTCGATAAAGAAGCGCCTTTCTTCAACATGTGATCGGACCAGCGACCGCCGAGGAGGACACCGATGAGGGCGCCGAAATAAGGGATGATGGCATAAATCCCGGCTTTTAACATAGGAAGATTTTTTGCCATAATCAAGTACGTCGGGAACCAAGTCAAGAAGAAGTACATCGTGCTCGTATTGGCAAACTGGCTGATATAAATGCCGATGAGCTGGCGATGGCGAAACAGTTCTTTGAGTTGAGCCATGGTGATTTTTTTAGACGTACCGGCCTCTTCAGCCTGTCCCCCACCTTGACGAATATAGTCGAGTTCAGCCTGATTGACGCCTTGGCAGTCCTTCGGGTCCCGGTATAGCCAATACCAAATGACGCTGACTCCGATACCGATGACACCGGTAATATAGAAGACTTCTCGCCAGCCGAAGGTATCCAAAATCCAAAACAAAACCGGCGTTAAGAAAGCCAAGCCAATAAATTCAGCAGCCGTATAGATAGACGTCGCCGTCGCCCGTTCATGATCGGGGAACCAGGCCGCTACGACGCGGCTATTGGTCGGAAAAGCCGGCGATTCTGCAGCCCCGATGGCCAAACGAATGCCGAACAAAGATAAAAAGCTGTTGCCAAGGCCCATGATCATGGTAAACAAGGACCACAAAAACAGGGAAATCGTATAGGTAATGCGCGGACCGACTCGTTCCAGGAAATAACCTCCCGGTACCTGCATCAAGGCATACGCCCAGGCAAAGGCCGACAACAGCATGCCCATCGTCGCTGCGCTGAAGCCGAGTTCAGCGCTCATGCTCGGAGCCGCTACGGCCATATTCGTCCGATCCAAATAGTTAATCGCCGTCAGCACAAAAATCAAAGACAACATAAACCAGCGTTTGCCAGTCGGTTTCTGCCCCTTTTCCCGGGGCGCCTGAAATCGATTGGTATTCATTGTACAATCACCTCAAATTTATTAAGTTCTATTATTCACATAGTTTGATAAAAAGATAGGAAAATATCTCTGCCAGATTTCATTCTGGCAGAGATTATCTATCCTAGCGAGCTGCTTTTTTAGCCGAGATATTGACGAACAGGGCCAACAAGACACTCAACAAGGTAATGGCCGCATCAAAGATAACGACGTAAACCGGGCCATTGGCACCGCCGGCTGTTGCAATCGAACCGGCTGCCGATACACCAACCCAAGTACCGATACTGGAAAGGATCATGACGATACTGATGATCGTCCCTTTTACCTGCGGGAAGAGGTCACTGACCGTAGCCGTAACCAGCTGCAATACGCCGCCGGCTGCCGCAAAGCCGATGACAAAGCCGCCGATAATGGTTACCGTCGGATCTTGGACGAGAGCCAAGATGACGAACATGACGAAGGCAATCAAGGGATACCAGAATACCAAGCGAATGGACTTGATGACCTTGTCGGCAATGACGGCCGTAAGCAGGACGGCAACGATGACGCCGATAGAATAATAAGACTGGATGACCGACGGGTTGGACATGCCGACCCATTTGCCGTATTCCTGGTTGCAGTTTACCCAAATCTGGAAAGTAGCCGTCGTCGTAAAGCCCATGATGATCAAGGCGATGCTGCTGGCTGTAAATTTCAGATTTTTCAGGTTTTCCATGAAAGACGGTTCATCCCCCTTATCCGATACACCGGCCTGTTTCGGGAAGGGCATGATCATCGTCAAGACGGCGATGACAGCGCAGATAACCGGGAACAAGTAAAACAGGGTCGTGTGCGGCATCTGAGCCGAAGCCGTAAACATGATCATGAACGGCAGGATGAACTGGCCGATAGCGATGAACAATTTCGTCATGATGCTGGCAAAAGCGCTGCGGCCGACGAAGATTTCCATAGCAGCCGGAATGACACCGCCGTTAAGGCAGGCATTACCGATACCGCCGATAAGGCCGGCAATATAGGCCACCGTCAGATTATCGGCAAAGGCGACGCCTAAGAAAAAGACGGCATAGAGAACGCTGCCAAAAAAAGAAACGATACGGCGGCCAAAGCGGTCGGATAAGGGACCGGAGAAGAAACTGCCGATGAGGCAGCCAAGGCCGAGAGAAGCCGATACCCAGACGACGCCACTGGCATCATAGAGGCCGCCGGCAAGCTGTGCCGACCCCCATTGCTGGGCCAAAGCTTGTTTATAATGGCCGAGAATGGATGCGGCCACACCAAGGATCAGATAGTTAAGATATAATACGATAGCTGTAAGATACAACTTTTTACTGGTCTTTGTTACTTCCACGTTCTATTCCTCCTGATAGCACTTTATGTCTCCCAAATCAAGGATTCGGGAGACACGTTGCTATTCGCAATAAGTGCTTAGATTTCTAAGGCTGCATTGAAGGCATCGGTCGTCGCCGTAAGGGCGCTGCCAGGTGCTTTGAAAGCTTCGCCAATGACGAAGGTCTGCGGCACGAATTTAGAGACTTCTTCATTGAGCGGGTTGTAGCTGCGGGAGCCCATGGCCAAGACGATGCTGTCGAAGCCGCGTAATTCGCCTTTCGTTCCGTCAGCCATTTCATAGTTGACGCCGTCTTTAAAGAATTCCGTAACTTTAGCGCCCGGTACGAGTTCTACGCCGTGGCGTTCGAAATCGTTGAAGATGAAGACCCGGTTTTCTTTGGAAACGTCAGCAGCGAGCTGCTCTTTCATTTCGATGACCGTGACTTTGTGATCCCGTTCGCAGAGGAATTCGGCAGCTTCACAGCCGACCATACCGCCGCCGACAACGAGGGCTTTTTTGCCGATTTCATAGCGGCCGCTCAGCATATCCTGTGCCGTAATGTAGTCCGAGTCAGCCAGGCCCGGGATATTCAGGATAAGCGGTACCGAACCGGTCGCAAAGATGACGGCATCGGGAGCCATGTCTTTCAGCAGTTCGACCGTCGCTTCGGTGTTCATCTTAATGGTGACACCGGCTTCTTCAGCGCGGACGATGTAGCTGCGGATAGCCGAGGTCAGATCCCCTTTATCAGCCGGGAAAGCGGCTAAGCGGAAGTTGCCGCCGAGTTCATCGCCTCGTTCGAGAAGGGTGACCTGATGACCGCGCTGTGCGCAGATGCGGGCAGCATAGAGACCGCCGGGGCCGCCGCCGACGACGACGACTTTTTTGCGCTTGTCGGCCGGCACGATTTCTGCTTCACGACCGCATTCAGGGTTCAGTGCGCAGGTAATCGGTTCGCCGCGGAACATGTAAGGTACACAGCCGAGAAGACAGCCGATGCACGGCGTCATGCTGTCGAGGTCGCCGTTTTTAGCCTTGTTCGGCATTTCCGGATCAGCCAGACTCTGACGGCCAAAGGCAACGAGGTCGATACGGCCTTCACGGACCAAGAGTTCAGCATACTGCGGTTCCGTATAACGGCCGACGGTAATGATAGGAACGTCGACGGCCCGTTTGATTTCTTCGACCAAAGGAGCGCTGAAACCGCCGTGAACGGCACCGGGAGCCCACATGAATTCGTCATGGACGTGGACGGCACGGCTGACATGGAGGGCGTTGACGCCGCATTCTTCGACAAGATATGCTGCAACGGCTGCTGCATCCTGAATCGTCTGACCGCCTTCAATGTCATCGCTGGCGTTAATACGGCAGAGGATCGGCATCTTGCCGCCCGTCTTTTTGCGGATGTTTTCAATGATCAACCGCGGCAGGCGCATGCGGTTTTCAAAGCAACCGCCGAATTCGTCGAGACGATTGTTGGTACGGGACGAAATGAAGGTGCTGACCAAGTAACCGTGGGCACAGTGGACTTCGACCATATCGATGCCGGCACGCTGAGCGCGGGCAGCCGCATCGCCATAGCATTCGACCAACTTATAGATTTCTTCACGAGAAATAGCGACCGGTACTTCGCGGCCCGACGAGGGAGCGATGGCACTGGCGGCTTTTAAGGGAAAGCCCGTAAGCGCCGAGTTGCCTTCCGGACCGGCATGCTGAAGCTGGATAGAAGCAATAGCGCCATTTTCATGGATTGCATCAGCGACTTTGCGGAAGCTGTCGACTGTATCATCGGAAAAGAGGCACGGTTTGCGCGGGCCGCCTTTAGCTTCACTGTAAACGACGGTAGATTCAATCGTAATCAGACCGAAGCCGCCTTTGGCACGAGCTGCGTAGTAAGCAGCCGAGCGGTCGCTCAATGTACCGTCCGTATTGGCAAAGTTGTTGCCCATGGGCGGAACGACGAAGCGGTTGGGAACGGTAACAGAACCAATCTGAATCGGTTGGAACATAGCGTTGAATTTCATATCGATAATCTCCTTGAGTATGAATAAACTTAAGCGAAGAATTTTTCAAAAACTTCTTCATGAGGCATATCCTTGCCAGTGAAGAGTTTAAAGGCAGCTACGCCCTGCCAGAGGAGCATGCCGATGCCGCCGACAGCCGCTTTGCAGCCTGCTTCCTTAGCATCCAAGATCATCTGCGTATCTTTCGGATTATAAACCGTATCGGCAACGACTAAGTCGGAGCGAAGGTATTCTTTCTTAATCAGGCTCTGGCCGTCGAGGGGTGCCATGCCGACTTTCGTAGCATTGACCAAGATATCCGTTTTGGCAATGGCTGCTTTCAAGGCTTCTTCATCGGCTAAATCGGTGACCGAAACCTTGCAGGAAAGGTCCGCTGCCGTAATCTTTTCGACCGTCTTTTCGGCATTGGCAAAAAATTCGTCTTTACGGTTGAAGATGGCAACTTCAGCTGCGCCATCGAGGGCAGCCTGGCAGGCAATGGCCGTAGCGGCACCGCCGGCACCGAGGAGAACGATTTTCTTGCCTTTGATGTCGACTCCATTTTCGTGGAGGTTATGGACGAAGCCGACGCCGTCGGTGTTGTTGCCGATCAACTTGCCGTCCTTAACGACGACAGTGTTGCAGGCACCGATTAATTCAGCAGCCGGAGACAGTTCATCGAGGTACTGAGCAATGGCCGTCTTGCAGGGCATGGTAACGTTAAAACCGCCGATATTCAAGGTGCGGACAGCTGTGATGACGTCCGGCAGCTGATCGATTTGTACATCGAAAGCCAAATAAGCCGCATTGATGCCGAGGCGGGCGAACGTATAATTGTACATGACCGGGGATCCGGAATGACCGACCGGTGAACCGAATAAACCGAATAATTGTGTATGTCCATCAATTCTTGCTTCCATGTTTAAAACTCCCTTCTCTTACTATATCACAGCCGATTAGCCGCAGATTTCAGGCCAAACCTGTTCTAATACTTTCTTTGTGCCTTCAAAGTTTTCTTTGGCAGCTTCCTTAACGCCTTTAGCAACGATGACATCGCTGATGACTTCGACGCCGCAGACCTTCGGTTCAATGCCTTTGTCGCGGATCATCTTGACGAAGCCTGCCGTATCACCGTAGCCCGTACCGGGAATCATGCGGTCATGCATCGATTCGTCACGGAGAATAGTCGGTGCATAAGGATGCTGCTGAACGTCGTTGATCTGGATGGAGATAATTTTATCTGCCGGAATGTCGGCCAGGTACGACGGATCGTAAGACTGGTTAGCGCGGATCCAGTGCCAGCTGTCAAGGATGAGTTTGGCATTGTCGCAGCCGCTGCCTTTGACGACAGCCCAGCCCGTTTTGACGTCGGGGATACCGGAGTACGGCATGGGTTCAACGCCGATGATGTATTTGCCGGCACGGTGGCACAATTCTTTCAATTTCTGAGCCGTATGTTCAACGGAGTATTTTTCCATCAAACCGATATTGATGTGCTGGACGTTGAAGAGGTCGCACATATGGAAGCAGATCTGTTCTTTATACTTCTGTTCATACGAGCGGTGGTCTTCAGCCCACATAGTGATGTATTCGACTTCCGTAACCTTCATATCGTATTTGTCGAGGATGGCCAGGATGTCTTCGTCATGAAGGCCTTCCGCTAAGGCATCGACATAGGTTTCAGCACGGAGGCCAATGCCTTCAAAGCCGGCTTCTTTCGCAGCGCTGACGCGTTCTTCAAAGGTACACTGATCGCCAAGGGTCCAGGAACTTATTGTAATCGGGGATTTTTTAGACATAATAGATACACTCCTTAATATAATATAAATAATGTGTTATATATTCTCATCGCTGCCTACGCAGTAAAAAGCTATTTATAGAGCAAGTCCTTAATTTCATCGACGGGCATCGTTCCGCCGGTATAAAGCCGGTAGGCTTCAGCACCCTGGAAGAGCAGCATGCCAAGGCCTTCAAAGGTTCGGCAGCCTGCGGCTTTAGCCTGTTTCAGGAGCTTCGTTTCAGCCGGCGCATAGACGACATCGGTAACGATCAAATCGGGACGCAGTACGTCGAGACCGTCGATGATGCTCTTATCTTCAAAGGGCGCCATTCCCAAGCGAGTGGCATTCGAAAGGATATCGCTGTCGGCAATTTCACGTTTCAGCAGGTCTTTATCACCCAAATCATCCAAGGTGATCTTAACGCCGGGCACGCACTGACAGATAGCCTTTACATTGGCTTCGGCCCGAGACCAGAAACTATCCTTCAAGTTAAATACGGAAATCTCCCGTACCCCTTCTAAGGCACATTGGATCATGATGGCTGAGGCAACGCCGCCGGCACCGACTAAGGTGATCTTCTTCCCTTTTACCGACACACCACCGGTTTTAAGATTGAGCGTATAGCCTGCGCCGTCCGTAATGTGGCCGGTGAGGACACCGTCGTCGTTGACGATGGTATTGACGGAACCGACTGCCTTGGCTGCCGGCGATACCTTATCGAGAAAGGGAATGACGGCATTTTTTAAAGGCATGGTCACATTAGCACCGCGAAAGTTCAACGTTTTCAGAGAATGAAGGGCTTTTTCGACATTGTCTGCATTGACATCGAAAGCAAAATACGCAAAGTCCTGATTGAATTTCTGAAAACAGTAATTATACATCTGTGGAGACTTAGAATGATCGACCGGGGTCCCGATGAGACCGAGCAGCCGGGTATGTCCTGAAATATGCACGAATAAACGCTTCCTTTTCATAAGTAAGTGTAAAAATCAAAGATGCGGCAGGCTCCGTTGTTTTTCTTCGACGCCTGTCCTTCGATGGGTCTATGGTACCGCATTGTGAATCATTTAACAAATCAATAATTTTCATGTTTTCATAGACTAAAACTATCGGCGATGATAAAATGGTCTTATATGTAACTAAATGTAATAGCTGCGGCGACGACAGTTCGCCAGGAGGACGACCATGAATCTTTCCCATCTCAGATATTTCGTCAAATTAGCCCAGATAAAACACTATACCAAAACCGCCGAATTGCTCTGTATTACCCAGCCCAGTCTGAGTCACGCCATTTCCCAACTCGAAAAAGAACTCGGTGTCCCTCTCTTCGAAAAGGGGCCTCACGGTACGGACTTGACCGGCTTTGGCAAGCAGTTTTTCGCCAGCGTCAATTCATCACTCAATATTCTCGACAACGGTATCGAAACGATAAAAAGCGGCTCCCGCGGCAACGGAATCATCCGTATCGGCTGTCTGCGGACACTGGGGATCCGCGAGGTCCCGGAACTGGCTGCCGCCTTTAAAGCGTCCCGCCCGGATAAGGATATCCGCTTTACCTTCCACATCGGCCTGTCCAACCGCCTCATCCAATCCTTAGCAGAAGGCACCTTCGACGTCGTCTTTGCATCACGCCCCCAGACCATGTCTCAATTTGAAGCGACGGCCATTGCCAAACAGGAGCTGGTCCTGATTGTCCCCAATGACCATCCCCTGGCTCAAAACTATGTCGTCGACCTCAGAGACACCTTAGATTATCCCTATGTCTTCTTCGATAAGACGTCGGGCCTGCGTCCCATCGTAGCCCATATGTTTGCAGAAATCAACGAAACTCCCAAAATAGCCTATGAAGTATCGGAAGATCAGGTCGTTGCCGGACTTGTCGCACAGAACTTCGGCATCGCTGTCGTCCCCTTCATGGATATGCTCTTACAGCTAGACGTCAAGATTCTGCCCATTTCCCATCCTTCATACGAACGAAAATTTTATATGATTTCCAATAAGAACCAATATGCCCCGCCGGTCGTCCAAGATTTCAAAAAATTTGTTTTAGATAAAGTTCGTAATACCTAATATTTTTTCAGATATATGCCTAAACAGCAGTCCGGATACTAAAATTTTATCTATGGCATTATGCATATTTTCAATGAAAAACCAGTGGAATCGATATCGCCCGTCTGTCCCCGGATTTACCGAATTAAGAATGTGAAAATTTCACATAGATAAACAGATATCCCCTTAGGGAAGAATCCTTCCCTAAGGGGATATCTGTTTCGGGAGTTATTCAATCGTTTCAATAAGGGTCTCAAAGGAATCTAATACTTCCTCGATGGTTTTATCATTGAGGACCCGGTAATCGGCGGCATTGCGATAGAGGCCAATGCGTTCGTCGTAAAGGTCGTATACTTTCTGTTTTCCGTCCTTTAAGAGGGGCCGCGTCGATACGTCGACATCACTGACGATGTCATCAGGTGAGCGGTCGAGGAAGAAGACGATTCCCGTCTGTTTAAAGATTTCGATATTTTCCGAGCGCTTGACGACGCCGCCGCCGCAGGCGACGACCGTCCCTTCTTTAGCCGCGAGCGTCTTGCTGGCCCGTACTTCGGCATCGCGGAAGCAATCTTCACTGACGGCAAAGAGTTCGGGAATCGTCTTTCCTTCTTGGGCTACGATGACGTCATCGGCATCGAAAAAGTCCCGTCCCAGACGCTGTGCCAAAGCTCGTCCGAAAGTCGTCTTACCGCTTCCGGGCATACCGATGATGATGATGTTCTGTTTATTTTTCATAATAATGTTCCATCTCCTTTGCAATCTGTTCAATAACGGTCGAGGCAATTTCCTGATCCATCCAAATTTCTTCAGAGCCTATGGCCTGGGCAACGAGCATGTACATGCCGTTTAAGGTCTTGGCACCATGGCGCTTTGCGGCCTGCAAAATGCAGGTATCTTTCGGATTGTATACGATATCGACGACGGCCGGGAACCTGGCCACAGCCGCTTCCGATATGGGACAACCGTCGATATTGGGAAACATGCCGACAGGTGTGCAGTTTACCAGGATATCGCCGCGGCAAGACGTTTCAAAAGTATGATAATCGATAGTTTCGACGCCGATGCGTTTCGTAAAGGCTTCAAAGTCCGTCTTTGAATGAGGTCTCCGCGATACGACGACGATGGATTTTGCCCCGTAATCAAAGAGGTATTGGATGATAGCCCGGGCTCCACCACCGGAACCGAGGACGACGCACTCCTTATCTTTCACAGAGATGCCGGCATGGGCCAAAGATCTTCCGAAACCGCAGTAATCCGTATTGTATCCGAAGGTACCGTGATCGGTAAAGTGGATCGTATTGACGGCGCCGATGATACGGGCTTCTCGAGAGATATCCGTCAAATAGGGCATAACGTCTAATTTATAAGGAATGGTAACGTTGGCCCCGGTATAGCCTTCATGGCGAAGGCGCCGCAGTTCATTGGGAATGTCGTTGCGGTCCATTTCTAAGACGCCGTAGCGAGATTTATCCTGAACTTGTAAGATGCGAAACAGTTTGTCGTGGATTGCCGGAGAAGCCGTATGGCCCAGTTTAGCTCCGATGACGCCTAACTTCATCTATATCCCTCCTCGGTCGGATACGTAGTTGCCTAGAATTTTAAAGTAGTTGCAGTGTTCTGCCAGATTATGCAGTACCCGGGCCGTTGCCGGATCGCTGAGATTTCCCATGACATCGATGTGGAAAAAGTATTCAAAAGGCCTCCCTTTAAGGGGCCGTGACTCCAAGTGAGTCATATTCATACCGTTGTAGAAAAAGTAGCCCAAGACGTGATACAAGGCACCGGGGCGATGCTGCGTCGTCAGGACCAAAGTGATTTTATCTGCCTCCGGCACTTCTTCCCGGTCAGCCGTAATGATGAAAAAACGAGTATAGTTCTGGGTATTGTCGTTGATTGATTCTGCCAGTACGTCCAATTCGTACAGCTTGGCTGCTGTCTTATTGGCAATGGCCCCGATATAGGGATTTTTCATATCCCGTACCTTTTCGGCGCTCTCTGATGTGCTGAAATAAGGGTGGAGCTGCCACTTTGGGTGATGTTTCAGATAGTCCCGGCACTGATTCAGGCCCTGAATATGGGAATAGACTTCACGAAGGTCGTCAATCCTTGTCCCCGGCAGGCCGAGCAGGCAATGGTCTATCTTGACGTATTTCTCTCCGACGATACAACAGTCATAGCGATGGATGAAGTCATAGACATCGGTGATTCCGCCGGTCGAGGAATTTTCAATGGGCAAGACGCCGTATCGGACCTTCCGGGAAGCGACGGCTTGGATGACGTCTTCAAAATGCGGGACATACGCCGCCGTAAAATCCCGATCGTCGAAATAGAGCCCCATGGCTTCATCCGTATAGGAACCGGGCCGGCCGAAACAGGCGATGCGCAGTTCTTTCTCGCCAGGTTCCTCCATTACAGACACCGCCCTTTCGTCGACAGCCAAACGTCGAGGATGGCCCAAGCAGCTGCCGCTTCGACGACGGGCACGGCCCGTTGGACGATACATGGATCGTGACGCCCTTTGATGACCAGTTGGCAGTTTTCCTGCGTATCCGTATCAATCGTGTCCTGGGCCCGGCTAATCGACGATGTCGGCTTGACGGCCAGGCGGAATACGAGGGGCATGCCGTTGGTAATGCCGCCGTTGATGCCGCCGTTGTGATTGGTTTTGGTCTTCACCACACCTTCTTGGTCGTAATAGAAAGCATCGTTGGCCTGAGATCCCCGAAGGCCGGTTAAAGAAAAGCCGTCGCCAAACTCAATGCCCTTTACAGCCGGAACAGAAAACATCATATGGCTGAGACAGCTTTCAACGGAGTCGAAAAAGGGATCGCCCAGACCCGCCGGAAGGCCGGTAACCATACATTCGATGACGCCGCCGACGGAGTCGAGGTCATTTTTAGCGGCTACGATTCGTTCTTCCATCGCCGCGGCCTTTTTCTTATCGAGGACGGGAAGGGTTTCCGCTTTTAAGGCCTGCAAAGTTTCTGCCGATTCACCGAGGGGCGAAAAGCTCGCATCCGTGACATCAGCCACGCGCAGGATATGGGATCCGATGACGACACCTTTACTGGCCAACATCTGGGAAGCGACGGCACCGGCAAAGACCAACGGCGCCGTCAGCCGGCCGGAAAAATGGCCGCCGCCGCGGTAGTCGTTGAAGCCGCCATAGCGAATCTTACCGGAGTAATCGGCATGGCCGGGCCGCATGATATGACGCAGCTGATCGTAATCCCGCGAATGCTGATCACCGTTGCGAATCATGGCACATAAAGGCGTCCCCGTCGTATGGCCGTTAAAAAATCCGCTTTGGATTTCAAAGGCGTCTTTTTCCGACCGCGTCGTCGACAGCTTATTCTTTCCCGGTGCCCGCCTGGCCATTTCCTGCCTGACGGCCTCCCAGTCAATGGCCATTCCGGCCGGAAGGCCGTCCAGTACGGCGCCGATGGAAGCGCCGTGAGATTCCCCGAAAATCGTAAGGCCGATGGTCTGTCCAAAGGTATTCATCTTATCCTTCCTCCTTTTCAATGATACCGCCTAAGGTCTCGAAATCCTGCCAGAAGTCGGGATAGGATTTACGGACGCAGTCAGCACCTTCAATCCGAAGGGGCCGGCTGCAGCGCTGCGAGGCGACGGCCAGGGCCATGGCGATGCGGTGATCATTCCAACCACTGACTGTACCGCCCGTAAAGCCGTCGACGCCGTGAATAATGAGTCCTTCTGCTTCTTCTTCGACGTCGCCGCCGATTTTATTGAGCTCCGTCGCCATGGCGTGCAGGCGATCGCATTCTTTCAGGCGTACCCGACCGGCGTGGATGATGCGGGTAATCCCTTTGGCACAAGAGGCCAATACAGTCAGGACCGGCACCAGATCCGGGCAGTCCTTCACGTCGATGACTCGACCGACAAGGTCCGACGGGCAGGCCGTCAATTCCGTCTTACCTTCAATTTGGCCGCCCATGTCGCGGATGAGGGATACGATGACTTCGTCTCCCTGAGAGGAGTTCTGACGAAGGCCGGTGCAGCAGACGGCCCGTCCCAAGGTCCCGGCAGAGAGCCAAAAGGCTGCCTGGGAGTAGTCCCCTTCGACAGTATATGTCCCCGGCTGATAAGACTGGTTGCCGGCAATGCGGTAAGAACCGTCCCATTCTTTATCGATGACGACGCCGTGCTGGCGCAGGCAGTCGATGGTCATGTCGACATAACTTGCCGATTCAAGGGGCGTCGTACTGCGAAGGTGCGAATCACCGTCGAGAAGGGGCAAGGTCATGAGCAGTCCCGTAAAGAACTGAGAGCTCACATCCCCTCGCAGCGCGTAGGATCCGGCTGTAAGACGGCCTTCTACCGTCAAAGGCAGGCCGCCGTCTGTCGTATCATAGGCGAGGCCTTTTTCATCAAAGAGTTGATAATACGGAGTCAATGGCCTTTTTGCCAGCCGGCCTCTTCCGGAAAAGGTGCAGCGGTTGCCGCTTACCACGGCGACGGGAACGAGGAATCGCAGTGTCGACCCCGACTCATTGGCATCGACCGATAAAGTCCCGGACTGTTTCCGTAGCCCACCTTTGACGAGGTAAGCCGATCTTCCGGGATGAACCGAAGCCACCGGTGTAATATCGGCACCTAAGGCATTCAGGATGTGGCAAGTCGCCTCGATATCCTGTGATAAGGAGATATTGTCAACGAGACTCTCGCCGTCTGCCAGGGCTGCGCAAATGAGGTCGCGGTGACCGATGCTCTTCGAAGACGGAGCTTCTACCGTCCCCTGCAGGGCCTGTGGTTTAATGGTTACATTCATGGAGCGACCTTCTTTCGGATGTATTTCGGCAACTCCTCTGCCTCAATGGGCAGCAGTCGTCCCTTGCCGATTTCTTTCAAAATGATAAGCGTCATGTGATTGCCCCTCATCTTCTTATCATTACTGATATAGGGGATGAGGTCGGCTGCCGAGGCATCGACGTCGACGGGCAGGCCGTAGCGGCTGAGAAGTTTTCGAAGCCGCATCGCCGTGCCTTCTTTCGTAAGGCCCATCGCCTCGGTGACGCCGGTCAGCATCGACATGCCGGCAGCAACACCTTCACCGTGCGTATAACAGCCAAAGCCGTAGCAGCCTTCGATGGCATGGCCGATGGTGTGTCCGAAGTTTAAAATCATGCGTTCCCCCATGTCGAGGACATCTCGTTCGACGAGATCGGCTTTACTCTTACAGCAGCGCTCAATGATTTCTTCCCAATGATCAAAAATAGCTTCATCATCGAGGTTTTCTAACAGTTCAAAAAGCTCCAAATCGCGGATACAGCCGTATTTAATGACTTCACCCATGCCGTCGTGGATAAATCGTTTGGGCAAGGTCTGCAGCAATGCCGGGTCGATGAGAACGCCTTTGGGCTGATAAAAATTACCGGCCTGGTTCTTGCCGCTCGGCAAATCGATGCCGACTTTCCCGCCAACGCTGCTGTCGACCTGGGAAATGATAGTTGTTGGAATTTGAATAAAGGGGATGCCCCGCAAGAAGGTCGCAGCTGCAAAGCCGCCTAGATCACCGACGACGCCGCCGCCAAAGGCGATGACATAGTCGCTGCGGGTAATTCCCGAATCGGACAGGGACTGGTATAAGGCGAGAAGGGATTCTGCACATTTATGTTCTTCTCCGGCCGGGAAGACCAGTCGATGAACCCGAAATCCTGCCGACTTCAGAGAATCCTCCAACCGCGGTCCATAGAGGGCATCGACATGGGAGTCGGTAATGACGGCTAAGGTCTGCGACTTGGTCAGGCTGCGGATGTAGTCGCCGGCCCGGTCAAGCAGTCCATTTTCAATATGGATATCATACGAATCTTTACCTAATTCAACGTGAATGTGTTTCATAAACTAAGTCCCTTCTCCGCGCAGCGGCTTGCTGTAAAAATCGGGTCATCCCTTCGGCATCTTCATCAGAGAGCATGTCTGCAAAATCTTGTAAGGCCTTACGGAAGCAATCGATTTCATGGACGAGATTCTCTTTATTGGCTAAGAACAGGCTGGTCCACAAAGCGGCATTGATGTCGGCTACGCGGGTGCTGTCTCGAAAACTGCCGGCCACGAAGTATTTGGTCATCGTATCCATCGATTCGCTATTGACCAGAGCCGTCGCCAAGACATGGGGCAGGCAGCTGGTATAAGCAATGAAGCGATCGTGTTTTTCCGGCGATACGCGAACGACATGGGCACAGCCCAGAGCCATGGCCATACTGGTAACGGCCAGGATGTGATTTTCCTTATTTTCCGGCATCGGTACGAGGATATAGTTCGCATTGTTAAAAATATCGGCACTGGCCATGGCATAGCCCTTCCCTTCCCGACCGGCCATGGGATGACCGGGGATGAAGTCGACGCCATCCGGGAGAAGCGCCTTAATCGCATCGGCCGTACCGCCCTTGATGCCGGCTACGTCAGTTACGATGGTCCCCGGTGCAAAGAAGGTCTTATGTTCCGCCAAAAATCGAATCATGACCGCCGTCGCCGTGCAGAAAATAATCATCTTAGCCCGTTTCAAAGCGACGCTGCCCGTCGTATAGACTTCGTCGACCATCCCTTCCTGTTTAGCCTTTTGGAGGGCCTTCTCATCGGGATCGACGGCGATGATATGCTTTACGCCGATGCGCCGCAGGCCGCGGGCGAAAGAACCGCCCATGAGCCCTAAGCCGATGATAGCTACCGTCTCGTTCGTATTAAAACCACTAGCTTCCGTATCCATTACACACCCAGCTTTCCTTATAATTCTCGTCCGACAATGGGCGCTAATTTACGAAGTGAATCCATGAGCTCCGTAAACATGGCCGGTGTAATCGACTGCGCACCGTCGCACAACGCCTTATCGGGATTATTATGTACTTCAATCATCAGCCCATCGGCACCGGCAGCCACGGCGGCTCTGGCTAAATCAGCAACCATCCAGCGTTTTCCCGTCGCATGACTGGGATCGACGACAATGGGTAAATGGCTTTGCCTTTTAACGGCAAGGACAGCACTTAAATCCAGGGTATTACGGGTATAAGTCTCAAAGGTCCGGATGCCGCGTTCACAGAGGATAACGTTGCGGTTGCCTTCAGCCATGATGTATTCCGCCGACATGAGCCATTCTTCGATGGTCGCGCTGAGGCCTCTTTTTAATAAGACAGGCTTTCTCGTCTTGCCGACCTCCCGAAGGAGGTCGAAGTTCTGCATGTTGCGGGCCCCGATTTGGATGATATCGACGCCGTCTTCGAGAAAGACCGGTAATTTATCGGCCGACATGATTTCCGTGATGACCGGAAGTTTTGCCTTGCGGCCGGCCTCACGCAGCATATCGAGCCCCTTATTTCCGAGTCCTTGGAAGGAGTACGGCGACGTCCGCGGTTTAAAAGCTCCGCCGCGAAGAACAGCTGCCCCGGATTTTGCAACGTCACAGGCGACGCCTTCGATCTGCTCCGGTGTTTCAATGGAGCAGGGACCGGCAATGACGGCTAATTTTTTACCGCCGATAGAAACACCGCTGCTGCCGACAGGAATGACCGAATCCTGAGGATGAAAGGCACGGCTGGCTCGTTTGTAAGGGACTTCGACACGCATGACTTTATCAACAAATTCATAGCTTTGCACCCTTTCGACATCGATGACACCGGTGTTTCCGACAAGGCCCATGACGGTCTGGCGGGTACCTTTACTGATGTCAATCTGCATCCCCTTGGCTTTGAGGCTGTCAATCAATGGTTTTACTTCTTCTTTTGTCGCATTTGCTTTCAACACAATAATCATTGTCGTGTCTCCTCCCTTTCAAATAAAAAAAGCAGGCTCCCATGAGCCTGCTTCAAAAAGCCTTTATTTCTCGCCTGTCCCTCGTTCCTTTCTTATCCGGCTAAAGCCGGCTTCAAGGGAACAGATAGAAGTCTCCTCATGTCTACATCGGTCGTATTGAATTCGTCGCACCAAAAATAGCCAGCGCTAAAATACAGGTAGCCCCAGCCAAAATAAGTAAAGACGTATTCAATTGCCTGACGTAAGCATGGCATATTCATAATGATCTCCTCATTTAAAAATTCGTTGTCGTCATTGTATACCTCAACGAGATAGTTGTCAAGGCTAAAAAAACAAGGATTCTCTGTATAGATATGAGAATCCTTGTAGATAATCGTTTAACCAGTCGATATTTTACATACTTTATACACATACTTCGTATGCTTTTACCAGGACGGCGGAATGGCCGTCGTGACGACACGGAAGGCGTAGCCCCTATCTTTCAGGAGCTTTATGATTCCCGGCAGTGCCTCTACAGTCGCACCGTGCCCCGAGGCATCATGCATGAGGATAACCAGATGGCGGTGAAGGTACGGCCGCAGTTCGAGCTGCTGTTTAATATTCTCAACGGCCTTTCCGGCAGACTTCCCGGTACCGTCGGCATCGCCGGTCAAGGCATTCCAACCAACTTCGACATACCCGAGTTCTTCAATAGCCGGCCAAAAAGCATCAGTAAAGTGCCCTTTTGTTCCGCCCGGTGCCCGGGAGATAATCGGCCGGACACCGATGATATTATAAATTGCCTCTTCGGTCTCCATCATTTCACCGATATACGCCTTAGGCGATTGGTATATTTTTTTATAATCATGGGTATAGGAGTGAAGCCCCATGGCATTGCCGGATTGATAAATCTGCTTGACCACATCAGGGTAACGGACGACGTTCTGACCGGTCAAGAAAAAGGTGGCCTTTATATTTTCTTTTTTCAGGATTTCCAAGATCCGCGGCGTATTCTTATCATTCGGTCCGTCATCGAAAGTCAGGTACACGACGTTGTCGCCGTAATAGTAATCCCGCACCCCGCCATACGTCGTCGGAAGGCCTTTTTCCTGACGCTGACGAGTCGTATATTTATCATAAACCGGTTTATCATTATCCACAGCAGGCAGAGAAAAATCGTCGCCGACGAAGGCCACATCGGGTTTTGAAGAAAAAACTTCCTTCACCGGTGGGACGTGGCTCTCTTCCGCCGCAGCAATGACTTCATCGCGGTCGACATTCAATAGAAAGCCCAAGGTTACCAGGGCAGCGCACAAAATACATCCAAAAAATAATCTTCCTGTTTGTTTCATTCGTACTACATCCGTTTCTTTCTTACATTATCATAATTAATATACTGCCGTATCGTGCAGGTTTCTCGATAGCCGTCAGCCAGGACACTGGCCGTAAGGTCGAAGTCTTCAAGATCGTCGAGGAGCGCTTCCGTCATACGGTGCTGGACAGAATTATAACCCGTGCAGAAAAGGATGCGCGTGCAGCGCGTACCGCGGAACAAGCCGCGCGGATGCCGGATGAGCTTAGCCAACATGGCCGGCGTAATAACGGCACCGCAAGGACGCCCCATGATAGCCGCCGCCGTTTCGACACCCTCTATCTTATCACCGCTGATGACATTTCCCAGCATTTGCAGATTGAGGACACCGATGACCGTATCGCAGCTTTCAGGCAGGGGGATATCGTCAGCCAGGGGTGCCTTGAGCCATTTATCACGACCGGCATCTCCCTCGATGAGGATATACCAAGCCGGATGACGCTGTTTAATTTCATCGATGACCTTAGGATCAAGGCCGATATAGCAGTCCTGATCATCGAGACCGGCAAACCAGGCCGGCACGTGTCCGGCTGCGATTCGTTCGGCACAAAAAGCTTCACCCTTTTCGACATCTTTCGTGCAGATGACGTCAAACGGCTCGACATTGTCGACGCGCATGCTGTCCATGGGAACGATACTGCTGACCATCATAGGCAAATGGCCTCCGTGGCCATACGTGCCGAGACGCTCTAATACTGTCGTCTTTCCGCCGGCACCTACAATGGCCGTAATTCCAGGCTGCAGCATACGCCGCCAACGATTATCTTTAAACATGAATGAACCCCCTTTTATACGCCTAATTTGCAATATGACGGCTGTATCCCTTCGAAGCCGCTTTAATAAGACTGCGAACCATTTCAATCGTCAAACTCCGCCGTTCCGCTTCCGAGCAGGTACCGAAATTCCCAAAATCCAGTTCTTCACTGGCTAAGTGGGCTACATTTTCCTTAACCGCCATGCCCTTTTCCGTCAATTCATCACTGGCCGACCGGGCAATGGCAGCTGCTCCGGGACGGCCGCCGACGACGATGCGCCATGAATCATCCCGAAGTGACGCTGCGCCAACCAAATAAGGTTCATCCGACGGCAGCCGCCGATAGGCCTTATAAGCAGTATACACTTCTTCTCGGGCAATGGAAATACCCGTAACCAATTCGCCCATGGGAGGGCACTGCAGGTAATCTTCTAAACTCATGCGCCCCTTATCCTGGAGCAGCACGTCGACGTGCAGAGACAGAAGAATCGGCAGCAGCACGGAAAAAGCACCTTTCCCTGAAATAACGCCGCCAAGAGTTCCGTAGCGCTGAATATCTTTATCGGCAATATCACTGATGGCACGGCTGACGGCTCCACCGGCCAATTTCTGAATGACCGGGGAAATCTTAATCTGCCATAAGGGCGTCATCGCGCCGATATCGATTTCATCGCCTTCCTCTTCAATGTAGCTGAGCCCGGCCTTCGATAAATCAACGGCCAACTCATAATGCTCTTTTCTATATTTCAACCCCTGCGTTCCCGCTAAAAAAACAGCGGACGCAGCCTGACGATAGGCATCATAGGCAGCAGCCGGACTATCTGGAACGAGCGTCGTCGTACTGGTAATCACAATCGTCCATCCACCTTTCTTTAAGGCCCCGTATCGTCCTCGAGGGCGATATTCGGCCGATCTTTATTGAGCAGGAAAGAACCGCCGCATTCATCGAGAACCGCATCGACCAAGCTGTCAATGCCAATATCGCTGCACAGATCCATTTCCTCCTTATATAAAAGGATAGGCATGAGAAGTTCCACTGCCGTCCCATCGGGCATCTTAACGCCTCCCAGCTGTCCTTCAAACTGAACGATGACAATGCCGGACAGCGCTGTATCCTCAGCAAAAGACTCCGGTTTTTCCCGATTGGGCAGCAAAAAGCCATACCCCATCCATACGTCGTGAACGTGGGGAAAGCGGCCTAATTCCATGAGCAACCAAATCGGCCAGGCCGCCTTATCATTCAGTGACAGGCCCCGCTCTCGCCGAAAAGGCCAGCGAGCCGGAAGGATGAGACACAATTCACTGTAGCTTTCGTTCGCCGCCGCAAAGTTACCGGACGGATAGCGCATGGGCGCCGCACTCATGCCCATGGTATGAAGCAGGTAAAATGGCTCTTCCTCCGTCGGGTACAGGATTTCTACATCGATGGACAGCGGTGTGCCAATGGGATCTCGAAAAACCTGCCAGCGGCGGTGAGGAAAAAGGCGGTGGAAATACTGTTGGACAGCCTGTCCGTATTCATGGTGCAGCCCATTAATTTTTTTTGTATCCGTTAAGGAAAAAAATCGGGGCCGACAGGCGGTCTGTAACGGTAAGGTATTCATGGAATCTCCCCCCTTTGCGTTATACTCAACTTCATTATAACATAAATATTCCGTCTTTTGGCAATCAAAAAAGGGGCGGCGCAAATGCGAAGCCCCCTCTTTCACGATTATGACGATAACCGTTTCAGAGTCGCCAGCCTCCTTGTCGGAGAGATTCCCTGCGGACCGTATCGCCTGTTCAATTGACGGGATATATCATAGCAACAAACCTCAAAATTGTCAACTCAGAGGGCCGCAAACTGTCTTGTAAAAGGCCGGGCGGTATAGTAAAATAAGAAGTAACGAACCGAACTATATTAACCGCAAAGGGATGACTTACATTGAAGGTACGCTGGGTAGAACTGAATCGTTTCGAAGCTGAATTGATCGTTGAATTTACCTGTCAGCCTAAGGATGCTCCCATTTCTGCCCGCCTATGCCGAATGATTTACCGCCGTCTCGAGGGACAGCCGGCACTTGCACAAAACCGAGCAGAGATAAGGGAAAAAGAGTAGTACAGGAAGAGCCGGAAAGACTGCCTATGGGCAGTCTTTTTTCATGGCCCGAATCTCCCTGAAAGCGTTTTTTTATGCTTCCATCGCCTTTTCCAATCGGGCAGCAATGGCCTTCCCCGTTTCCGTCCGAGCGAGTCCCCCGTCGGACGTTTCCTTTAATGCCACCGGCATGATTCGGCCGATTTCAGCCATAGCCGCAATGACTTCATCCGGCGGGATAACGCTCTGAATCCCGGCCAGCGCCATTTCAGCTGCTGCCAGCGCTTCAACGGCAAAGACGGCATTTCTCTTGACGCAGGGTACTTCCACTAATCCGGCAACGGGGTCACAGGCCAACCCCAAGGTATTTTTCAGGCACAGGGCAAAAGCCTGTAAGATCATATCGTTACTGCCGCCGGCCATGGATGCCGCCGCTGCGGCTGCCATAGCGGCTGCCGTGCCACATTCAGCCTGACAGCCGCCGACGGCGCCGGCAACGGTGGCATTGTGAGACACGACGGCGCCGATGCCCGATGCAATAAACAAGGCGTTTACCATGGCTTCTCGGGAAATATTCAGTGTTTCGGCCTCGGCCATCATGACGGCCGGAACGATACCGCAGGACCCGGCCGTCGGGCAGGCGACGATTTTAAACATCTTGGCGTTCGCCTCACTGACCGCCAAGGCATAGATGGCTGCTTTATGGGCCAGTGCTCCCAAAAGCGTCGGCGTGCTCCCGGCCAATTTATGGGCATCGCCGCCGACAAGGCCGCTGACCGATTTTCCCGGGTCGTTCATACCGGCATCGATGGATTCCTGAAAAACATCGAGGCGGCTGTCCATCATGGCCCGTACTTTTTCTTCCGAAACTTCCGATGACTCTACTTCATGACGGACGACGATATCGGCCAAGGTCGTTCCTTCTTTTTCGGCCAGAGTCAGCAGGTCATGAAGGCTATTGTATTCATATTTATACATTTTATTCCTCCTAAATAGGACGCAGTGTCACGACGCTCTCGATGGCCGTAATGTTCTCAATCATATGAACGATTTCCGGCGGCACGGCACTGTCCGTGCAGACGATCATGACGGCCGTTGCATTTTTAGCGCTGCGAAATACACGCATATTCGATACGTTGATATGGCCGATAGCCAGGACCGTCGTCGCTTGAGCAATGATGCCCGGCTGGTCGCGATGAACCGTAATCAGTGTATGTTCTTCCCCATTTAAGGCCACTTCGGCTCGGTTGATTTCACGGATTTCAATTTTACCGCCGCCGAGAGATACGCCGAGGACTTCAACCTGCCTTCCCGAAGCACCGGTCATGGCAATGCGCACCGTATTGGGATGGTGGACTTCGGCATCAGAACGCTGAAAATCGATTTCGAGCCCCGCCTCTTCCGCCAGGCTGAAGGACGTTCTCAGGCGGACATCATCCGCCGAAAAACCGAGCAGGCCGGCGACCAGAGCCCGGTCGGTACCATGGCCCTTATACGTTTTAGCAAATGAACCGTAGACGGTGATGACGGCTTTTTTCGGCTCGTCTTTCAAAATCTCTCGGGCCATGAGCCCGATGCGGGCAGCCCCTGCCGTGTGGGAACTGGAGGGCCCGATCATAACCGGCCCGACAACATCAAAAACACCCATGAGAAAACCTCCTTTTACATCATAATTTCACGCTGTAAATGAAAACTATAAATATAGGTTTCCCGGACGGGAATCCCTGTAATCTGCTCAACAGCCTGTTTGTACAAAGCCAGCTGTACGGCATACCGCTCCTTAAAATCATCATCTTGTTCCAACCGGTCCGACTTATAGTCGACGAGAACCCAGCCGTCGTCTTCGCGGAATAAACAGTCGATGACGCCTTGAATCAAAAAGCGTTCTCCCCCTTCGATCTCCGGCAAGGGTCCTCCGGCCAACAGAACCGTAAAAGGATATTCACGGTGCAGCACCGGCGAGGCCGCCATCCGTCGTCCCAGAGAGGACCGCCAAAAAGCGGCTAAGACTGGAACATATATCAGTGACGATTCTTCCGGACTGAAGATTCCTCGTTGAACGAAGGTCGCCAATTCCCGGCGAAGGGACCCTTCTGTATGATCGGCAGCCGGCGTAATATACTGCATAGCCTTGTGAAGTGCTGTACCGCGCTGAGCTCCGCTGACACCGTCCCCTTCATCTGCCAGCCAGGGCGGCAGATCGTCGAAGGGGTTCTGAGCTTCATGCTCCGGGGGAAGAATCGTGGCCGGAGAAAGGGCCAACCCATTCTCTTCAGCCAGTTCTTCACTCTGCATTTCATGATACCTTCGCTTGACTTCAGATACAGAAAACTTGGCAGCTGTCGTAACGGCCTTAGGGAAGGCGTACTGCCAGGACAACTGCCGATCGAGCCAGTCGGGAATAGGCGTATCGGTCATATCCCCGCGGCGCAGGGCCTCTAATCGAGGTTCTCCGGCCAGGACTTCTTCCGTCAGACCGGGAGCCGGTTCCGAATAGACGATGCGAAGCTGCCAGCGGTCCCCTTGCCAGAACGCCCCGGCTCGGATAGTTTCGGCATTGACCTGGTTTCCAAAATAGGCCGCCACCGTAGGCATGACCCAATCAAAGTACGAATTGCCCTGAGCCGGATCGAGTCCGTCAGCCCAGCGCGCCCAATGATCGGCTGCTTTAGAATCATGCCCAATGAGGATCAGCTGATCCCGGGCCCGGGTCATGGCTACATAGAGGACCCTTTCTTCTTCGGCCGTCCCTTCCCAGCGAAGTTTCGCTTCAATGCCGCTCCAGATGAGGGTCGGATAAAACATTCGCCACGTCGAATCATACTGCTTAAGGCCGATTCCCAGCTCATTGTGGAAGAGAATCGGTTCCTGCAGATCCTTGCGGTTGAATTCTTTTCCCATGTCGGCGACGATGACGACGGGGAATTCGAGACCCTTGCTCTGATGAATGCTCATGATACGGACGACGTCTTCTTTTTCACTGACGACCTTAGCCGGCGCCAGATCGAGTCCATCTTCCATCATCTTATCGATGAGCTGCAAATAGCGGAAAAGGCCGCGGAATCCGGCATCTTCGTATTGCTGTGCCCGGTCATAGAGAGCCTTCAGGTTGGCCTGACGAAGGTCACCGCCGGGCATGGCGCCGACGAAGTCGACGTAGGCCGTATCGGCATAAAGCCGCTGAATAAGTTCAGCAACGCCTTGGCGACGACTGTAGGTGCGCCATTCTTCAAAATGGCTGATAAAATCATCGATATCTTCTTTCAACGGATCCGCCTCGTCAAGGGAATCGGAAAAGGCCGGCAAATTCTGCCACAACGTCTCATCGCCCATAAGGCGCAATTCGGCTAAGGCCGTCTCATCGAGGCCGACCAGGGGTGAACGCAAAACGGCGGCCATGGGAAGGTCCTGCTCCGGATTATCGATACAGCGTAAAAGCGCCAGCATGACCTGGACTTCAACAGCGGCGAAATAGCCGCCTCGCTGCTCAGCATATGACGGGATGCCCCGTTCCTGAAGGGCCTCAATCAATTTATCGGCTTTATTTTTCATCGACCGGACGAGGATAACGATATGGCGATACGATAAAGGCTCTAAGGTCCCGTCTTTTCGGGCCGCCATCTTGCCGCTTTCCAAGAGTTCACGGACACGGGAAGCCACAAAACGCGCTTCCTGTTCAAAGGCCGTCAGTCCTTCATTGTCACCGGACGTGTCGACTAAATCGACTTCCGTCGGGCCGCCCAGCCAAGACGGATCTTCCGGCGCCGTCCGACCGGCGTAGAGCTTCTCTCTTTCACCATAATCCATGCCGGCTGCATCCATCGTCATGGCCCGGGAAAAGACATCGTTTACCGCATCGAGAACGAGGGGTACACTGCGAAAGTTCCGACCCAAGTCGATGCAGCGCTGACGGGCCTCGGCATCGCGGCTGAACATGCGGTATTTATCCATGAACAGCGTCGGATCGGCCAGGCGGAAGCGATAGATGCTCTGCTTGATATCGCCTACCATGAAGCGATTGTCATCGGATGAAACGAGGCGTGCAATCAATTCCTGTACGCCATTCGTATCCTGATACTCGTCGATGAGGACTTCTTCATACTGACTGCGCAATTCTTCGGCTGCCGCCGAGCGTATCGGATTATCCGGCGTCGCTTCGGGACTGAGAAGGATTTTTAAGCACAGATGTTCAAGATCACTGAAATCGAGCCATCCCTTGTCCCGTTTCGCCGCCGAAAAGGCCTTGGAAAAATCCAAGGTCAGCGTGACCAAACCGTCCATGATCGGCTTCATGGCACGGATTCCGTCCAGCCAGTCTTCCGATGATGCCGAAAAATAGACGGGCTGCAGTGTTTTCGTAACGTCTTTCTTGACACTGTCCCGCAAGGCCTTACACTGCTCCCAAACGGCCTTGTCGTCATCCGATAAGCCGCGCAGCGTCTTTAAGCGAGAAAATTCAACGGCATTGATGCGGCATCTTAAATCGTCCCAACGACTTTCGCCGGCAGCCGCTTTGAGCGACTCCTGCTCCGATGAAAACTGATCGCAAGCCGCCGAAAAAGCATCTCGCTGTCTCAGATGATACAAGGCGCGTTCATAAAGGGAAATATCCTTTTTTAGAACTCGCTGCACAAAATCTTTTACCGGCTGTACCCAGGGCAGGTCATCGAGAGTCGTATCAGGACCGGTTTCATAAGCCAGTGCCGACGCTTTCAGCCAGTGTTCCGGCCAAGCCAAACTGCGGGCATAGGTATACATGCGGCTTACCGTATCCATCAGGACGTCATCGCCGCGGTCACTACCGAACATATCGGCCAAGGGATAGAGAATGGCCGCCCGGTCCTCGTCTTCGTAGTAAGACAAAAAGACGTCCGATAGTACTTGGCGGCGCAGGAGATTCAATTCTTCCTGACCGGCAATGGAAAAGGTCGGGTCCAAGTCGATAGTATAGAAATACTTGCGAATGACGTACTGACAGAAGGAATGAAGTGTCGAAATATGAGCCGACGGCAATAAGGCCAGCTGCCGTTCGATTCGCGGATCCTTCGTCTCTGACAAAGCTTTCATCAGCGCTTGTCCGACACGGTCCCTCATTTCAGCCGCAGCGGCGTTGGTAAAGGTAACGACCAACAGTTCCGTAATGTCAATGGGATAGGTCTTATCCAACAGGCGGCGAATCATACGCTCGACCAGGACGGCCGTCTTCCCCGAACCGGCCGCAGCCGACAGGAGCAAGGTTTGTTTTCGGCTGTCAATAGCCGCCTGCTGTTCATTAGTCCACGCCATGGTCGTCATCTCCTCTGTCAAAAATAGTCCGTATCATGTCATCCGTATCTTCCTTGCCGGCTGCATCGTAAGTATTACCGACCATCGAAAGGTCGAAGCGGCAAACGGCCCGATACGGACAGTACTGACACGGTGTCTGCTGCTTCAGCATGACCGGATGAATGGAAATATCGCCATCACCGATGCCGCCGGCCAAATCCTGAAGCTTCTGTGAAGCCCAAGCCAGGAGGTGACTCCAACCGGATTCGTCGTAAATCGTTTTCGACTGTTCACTCAAGGTCCCGTCTTTCTTCAATCGTAAGTTCAAAAAGTCCGAAAATCCTTCCATAGAACGGTCCAACTGCTTCATGACGTCACCGTCGTTCAGATAAAACCCGGTCAACTTACCCTTAGCATCGTACTCCTTCTTTTTATCGGCCTCATCGATACGATACGACAACGACACTTTGTCATTACGGACGTAGCAGTAGAGCACGGCTGCCGGAACGGCATCATCACCAATATTGAGCAGGGCGACAAACATATAGGTCAAGAGCTGCAGCTCCAGTCCCATAAAAATTTGACTGATATCAAGCTGTTTCCGCCCCGATTTATAGTCTATGACGACGACATACGTACGATCGTCCTGGCGCAGCATATCGATGCGGTCGATTTGACCGGTAACGACGACGTCGAGGCCATTTTCCAAGGTAAAATGAAGGGCTTCCCAAGGGCTCCCGGGACGGCCGAAGGATTTTTCCAGACCCGTCATCCGGAATCCCGAAGCTGCGCTGAAAGCACAGAGACGGCGGACCGTGCGAGTCAGCGTTTGGATGAGTCGCTCTTTGATCTGTGAAAAGTAAGCATTCGACATGAGAATGTCGTGCTGGACCTGCGGTGCCAGCTCATCCGTCGCCTGACGGCAAATCGCCGGCACCTCGTCGTCGGGAATATCCTGCCACTGCTTCTTTTCTCGAAGCAATTTTTCACCGATAATGCGCAGCGCCCCATGGACGAGCATCCCCAGGTCCGGGGCGGCAAACTGATAGCGCCGCCGTTCTTCAAGATTAAGTCCATAGCGGGAAAAGTACGCAAAAGGGCAGTTCCGATACTGTTCAAATTTCGTAACCGACCCGCGCAAAACACCATCCGGTGCAAATAAGCGGCGTACGAGGTTAGCCGGCAGTGTTACCGGTAAGTTCGTATGGAAGAGTCCCTGGACAGCCCGTACGGCCTGATGGTGCCAGCCATGCTTAAAGGCCCAGTCATAGAGGGCCCACCACGTATCGTCCACGGCCTGCCCCGCTAAGGCCGGCCGCAGCTGACCGGGCAAGTAATGAAGTCCCGCCGGCAGGGCCAAAACCGGCTTTTCATCCTGAGAAAAATCCATCGAATCATCCCGGCGAATGATATCTTCTACATATCCCTTATCACAGAGTTGATGAATCCACGACGACTTTTCCACAGCACTGCCGTCATCGTCGGCTACCATATAGGAAAGTACAAAGCGTTCACGGGCCCGGGTCGCTGCCAAATAGAACAGGAACCGTTCCTGGAAGGAACGAAACCGGCTTCCCGGCCCGAGAACGATGCCGAGATCAGCCAGACTGCGCCGTTCCTTATCACTGAACAGCCCTTCTTCACTACTGTGCTGCGGAAAAATACCGTCGTTGACGCCGCATAAAAAGACGACCGGTGCCTGCATCGTATATCCTCGTTCGACTGAGGTAAGGGTTACATGATCCAAAGTCGGCGGAATGAGGCTGAATTTAAGCGTTGCCAAGCCGCCCTCGATAATCTGAGAAAATTCATCGATATCGGTCACATCGTCACCGCAGAAGTCGACGATTTCCGTAAGAAAATCCATGATTCTTTTCCAAACCTGTTCGTGCTCTTTTCCGGCTTCGGTCTGCCCTGCCGCTTCATCGTCTTCCTGCCAGCGAGAAAGGGCAGCCGGGACGCCGAGAGTCCGCAGCCATTGGTACAGTAAGGTACACCAATCGCGGAGGCGGTGTACCTCCTGAGATGCCTCCCAAGCCGGCATCAAGATATCTCGCACGGTTTGACAGATGGCTTGAATCCGCTGGAGCTGAACTTCTTCGCGTTCCTCAATAATGGCTTGGCCTTCATGACGACGGCCATAGTTCCACGCCTTACCACTCAGCCAATGATAGCCTTGTATGCCGTAGGCCAGACAATAGTTCTCCAAGTCATCGACATCGCGGCGGCTGATGGGAAAGAGGTCGCTTTTAAGCAGGCGGAACAAGGCCTCATGAGACCAGCGGCTGCGAAAAACACTGAGCAGTGCCGAAATGGCCTCGGCGGCCGGATGGCTGGTCATGGGACGCCGATAATCGCTGAAACAGGGAATCCCGTAACGGCGAAAGATGCGTTCCATCCGATGGTGGTACATGTCACTCGACCGAGCCAGGATAAGAAAATCGCGGAACCGCCGTCCCTTGCGGCACTGGCAAAGGATTTCCCGAGCAATATTTTCTATTTCACCGTCTTTATCCTGACATTCCCAGATGGATAGGGCCGATACCGGATGGGACTGTACCGCCGGAACAACTTGGAAGAAGTCCTCCTGAAAGGCCGTCAAGGTTTTCGGTGGCTGTTCCGGGACGACGGCCGTTTCCAGATGCGGAAAGAGGCGCTGTAAATCGCGGTATACCTCATAGGCCCGATGAAAGAGGGCTGTTTCCCGCCGCTGCTGCAAAAGGTGGTCGGCATCGATGGTCAAGGTAATGGTCAATCGGTCGGTCACCGCTTCGATTTGTTGTAAAATATTCATCTGCTGCGGCGTAAACCATTGGAACCCATCGACCCAAACGCGGGCGCCCTGCAAAAACGAATCCTTATCGACGGTCTTCGCCAATAGCGTCATGGTATCATCAGCTGATCCAAAATGGTCGCTTAAAAAGGCCTGATACATCTCGTATAATAAGGCCATATCCTGGAGCTTATGGGATAAGGTCGTACTGGAAACAGATTCAGCCGCTTTACGCAGGTCATCCGGGGATACACAGAAAGAACGGCATTCCCCTAAAAATCGACCGGCCGTATCGGCAAAATTAGGCTGTCTGGCAGCTGTCTGCAAGAGGGAAAAATCTTTTTCGCCCTTGTGAAGCAAGCGCTGTAAAATAATCTTCCGAGCCAACTCTGACAGCGATGCATGAGAAAGGCCCTGCTCTTGAAACACATTGTAGGCTAATCGGGAGAAGCCGACGACCTGTGTTCCCACAAAACCCCGCCCTTTAGCGTGTTCAGCCAACCGCCGTTCAGCGCCGTATGTCGCCTGGTCCGGGACTAGGAGCATCGCCTTTCCGCCCCCTGCTTCCCAGTCCTGCAGCTCTTTAAAACATTGGGACGATTTGCCGCTTCCGGCCTTGCCCATTAAAATGGTAACTGCCATAAAAGTGCCTCCTTACGCCAATCTGATCTACCCCTATTATACCCGATTTCCACTGGAAACGGACTGATAAATTATCGTATCCTCAGACAAACAAATAAAAAATAGGTCCTATTGAATATTGGCGCCTTATAGACACATTCGATTCATAAGTGCCTCTATTTCATATAAAATAAGACATATCTAATCCTATCCGTTCTCTCAACTACCACCAAGAACCGAAGGCGTATAGATATGTCTCTTACTTATTTATCGAAAGTCTTTCCACTGGGACTAGGCCTCGGTGAAAGAAATAGACAGGTAGACCGCAATACCATGAGGACACCCGAGACACTTCGGTCTGAAGCTTCAATGCAATATCATTGTAAGTCAATATATGGGGATGTAATTCGTCAATCCAGTATTCGAGTCAGCTAGACGCTGTAACGTTATTATCACTGCGTCAGCTCCGTTTAAACAATGAATTATCGGACAAGGTCGTTCTAGTTTTCATTCATACCTCATTCAAAGAACGAACACGGATATGCGCCTATCGTAAGTTCTGAAAGGGATTCCTCAGGTCAATCAAATTCACGTTTCATCTAAAGGAAAGGACTTAATCGGCTCATATAGCCGAATTCATTATACAATCAACCTCTTACTATTTTTTATAATTCCCTGTCAAATTGACATAACCATTTATGACATTATCCTCAATAGCCGTCACAAAAGATTCCTTATCCTTTTTCTCTAGTGACTCAATGATTTGCTCATGCTCATGGATAGCTGCAATGGCTCGACCTTCCATTTCACTTCCGATGATTCCAAGCATCAAGGCCTTATTATATAAATTGTCAATGATATTTTTAAATTTGCTATTTTTGTAAATGTCTAAGATATACTTATGAAAATCCACATCCTCTACCATAAAGGATTGATAATTTTCATCGTCTAGAAATTTCTTTTGCTTCTTTACACTTTCTTTTAGCCATTCAATGTTTTCCTCATTAATCATGTCGAAAGCTCTTTTAGCAGAAAAGGTTTCTATGGCAGCCCTCAATTCATAGATTTCTCGGGTTTCCGTTATTGTAATCGGTTTTACAAAAACCCCCTGTTTCGGAAGTACGGTTACAAAATCCTCTAATTCCAATTTTTGAAAGGCATTGGTAATGGGAGTCCGACTTATACCAAGTTCATCACTCAAGGCATTGATGCTGATTACCTCGTTCTGTTTAAATTTACCATATAAAATGTCATTTTTTATGATCCGATAAGCTTTCTCGGTGAGAGTTTCTCTTTCTTTTTTCAAAGCATACTCCTAAATAAGTTAGTACTAACATCATAGACAAGTTGTCACTTAATATTATAACAAATTTATTATCAATATCATAATCAGAAACTATTTTCTAAAATCAACCTATTTTCTGTTCAAAACAATGAAATACGGTGAAAAAGCCAGCCGCTTTAATAATAAAGCTATACAAGACTTTAATAGAATCGTTGAATCATTCGCAAAAGTTGATTCCTAAATCTAACATTTTAGAGGGGCAATTTATCTCAATGCCCCTCTAACGTTAGACCCAGTCACCGCAGCAGAGCCTTTACGAATCCCTAAACAAGATCTAAATTGTACTTTTTCGAGCTGCTGCTTGACGGACATCCGTTAAAACCCTAAGGAGGACTATAGATGGCTAATATTTTTCTATAATTTGGCTACCGCTTTTCTAATTCTTTCAATGGCTTTTTCAATATTTTCTGTCGATGTTGCATAGGAGAGTCTTAAATGACCTTCACCGTATTCACCAAAGGATTTGCCGTCCAGTACGGCAACATTGGCTTCTTCCAGCAAGTAGTCTGCCACTTCTTCTGAACTCATGTTGAGTTTAGTAATATTGGGGAATACATAGAAGGCACCTTGCGGCGTTTTGCAACTGATTCCATCAATGGAATTCAGCCCGGCAACGATCAGGTCTCTTCTTCTCTTAAATTCAGCGACCATCTTATCGACATCGTCTTGGGGTCCTTCCAGGGCTTCTTTCAATGCTCTTTGCGTGAATGCAGCCGTGTTCGAGGTTACGTTGGCAACTAATTTTTCAACTTTTTCGCCAATCAAGGGATGCATGATACCATATCCGGCCCTCCAACCTGTCATGGCATAGGTTTTTGAAAAACCGTCCAGGATGATAGTTTGATCTTTCATTCCTTCAATACTTGCGATAGAGGTCGGTTTCACACCATAACTAATTCTTTCATAAATTTCATCAGATAAGATATAGATATCTTTGCCTCGAACTAAGTCGGCAATATTCTTCATATCTTCTTCAGTCAGGACTCCGCCCGTAGGGTTGGCCGGCGAGTTCAGAACAATTAATTTTGTCTTATCATTGATTTTACTTTTTAAATCTTCAATATCAACCCTAAAATCATTTTTTTCAACCAATGGCATGGGAACCGCCTTGGCTCCGGTAAAACGGATTAAGGATTCATAGATAGGATAACCCGGATTGGGATAAATGACTTCATCGCCCGGATTGACCAGCGCCATAAAGGTATAAAACATGATGGGTTTCCCGCCGGGAACGATAATGACTTCCTCCGCATTGGTGTCGATATTTTTAGTTTTTTTAGCATATTCTGCAATGGCTTCTCTGACATCCATCATCCCGGCATTAGGCGTGTAATGCGTGTAGCCATCTTTCAGAGCTTGTCTGCCGGCTTCTACGATGTTTTGCGGAGTGGCAAAATCGGGCTCACCAATTTGAAGGTGGATAATATCAGCACCCTTGGCCTCTAATTTTCTACACTTAGCCAAGACTTCAAAGGCTTTTTCTGTTCCAATGTTATTCATCCTATCTGCAAATTTAAAATTTTTCATGATATCCTCCTATGCACTCTTATAGATTTGCGTATCTAATTCTCCCTCTGATTTTGCAACCATGACCGATGTAGCTGCATCGCCGACGATATTGAGCGGTGTCAAAACCATTTCTACCGGTTTATTGATGGCCAATATCAGTGAATAGGTTAACAAGGCCGTATCATTGGTAAAACCTAACCCATTTACAACGGTAAACAGTAATACCGTTCCTGCTGCGGGTATTGAAGGTGTTCCGGCAGCGGCCAGCATGGATAGGAGCCCCATGAGTGCTACTTGTCCCAAAGTTACATGGTAGCCCGACACGGTAGCAATAAATATCGTTCCGATAATATGCATGATGCTTGTGCCATTCATGTTGATTGTCATTCCGAGAGGAAGAACAAAGTTTGCAATTTCACCGCTGACACCAAACTTTTCCTGGTTGATTTTTATATTCAAGGGAAGGGCTGGTGCACTAGCAGCCGCTGAAAAGGCAATCAAAACCGGTTGGATCAGTTCTTTCATGAACTTCTTTGGATTGAGTTTTGTAACTGCAGCAATGATGACCGGATATGCAACAAGCAAGAAGAAAATCAAGGTCACGATCGTTACGGATATGTAAGTCAGGACCGGTCTGATTTGATCAAAACCATAGAGAGCAAAGGCCCGAACAATCAAAGCAAAGATTGCATAGGGTGCCATCTTATTCATCAAAACATCCAGACAAATTGCAACGATTTCATTTAAATCTTCAATTAATTTTTTTAAAGTTGCAACTTTGGATCCCAAAAATCCGATAGATACACCAATGACTACAGCGATGAATACCACTGCAAAGATGGACTGGTTACTGCTGAATGCAAAAACTGCATTTTCCGGTATAAACGCTAAAATGGTAGCCAAGGGATTCGCAGTTTCTACCAACTGCACATCTGAAGTACTTCCTGCAGTTAAACCTGCTCCGAATTGGAAAATTCCAGTCTGTACGGCAAACATACCTACGCTGCCGGCAATGACAGCGGCACAGACATATAACCCCATAAAGGTGAATACTGTTTTAAAAGCAATTCTTCCCAGTTTCTTTAAGTCCGTGATACTGCTCATGGCCAAGGCCAGAGAGGTAAATACCAGTGGAATGATGGACAGCTGCAAGCCCTTAAGAAAAACTTGGCCGACTAAAAACAATATCCCAAGCCCGCTGGCACCAGGCTCCCTTATATCGACGAAAAAGATTGCATCGATGATGTCCCAAATGGCAGCATTTCCAGTGTTGTTCAAATGGACCTTTAGGAGCATTACGCCAATACCTACTATAAAAGCAGATATTAGCGCGATGCTCATTTTTTTGATCATAGAAGATTCTTTATTTTTTCCCATATGAGCCTCTCAATTTCACTTACAGCTTGGCAACTTCCTGAGCGATTTCAAGGAATTTATCAATGTCTTCCAAAGAATTGCAGTGCAGCGGCGATACTCGAAGGACACCATCTTTGATAGAGAAGGATTCGAGCATACGTTTCGCATACTCACTCGTTTCTAACCGCGGAGCTACAATAACGCCTCTTTTTTCCAGTTCTTTGGCAGCATCAGCACAGGGTAAATTCTTAAAGCCAACACCGACAATCAAATCTCTGGAAGTCAAATCTTTATTATCAATAAATACAATCACATTATCTTGGTGTCTAAGGCCTTTGATTTTGTCCGTACCTTCCAGAAGTCTATAGAGCAGTGCTCGTTCTTGAAGTTTAATCCGTTTAATCCCTTCTTCAAACAAGGCCTTTCGATCTGTCTGATCCGTGAATTTCGACCCAATCCAAGCAACATAATCAACGATTGCGGTCATGGATGCAAACTGCGCCGGAGTCGGAGTTCCCAGTGCCCATACTTTTTCATCTTTATGAATCAATTTAATATGTCTCAAATGAGAAACTCGGTCCGATACCCAGCCAATACCCGAACCTCTGCAGCCAAAGAACTTATAGGGTCCGATGTTTAAGCCATCGATTTTTAACCGATCGATATCGATTCGGCCATGAGGAGCATGTTGAACGGCGTCTACAACAATATATAAATCCGGTTTAATCTTGCGGGCTTCTTTAACTATTTCTTCGATATCAAAAATTGCACCCGTTAAGTTTGAGGCATGCATGATGCTCAAGAGAACCGTATTTTTATCGATCAATTTGGCGACTTCTTTGGGATCAACCTTGCCTGTTTCTTGGTTACTTTGAGCAACTCTTAATTCTCTTCCCGTCTTATCTGCAAAGTATGCAGCCGCATCAAAAGCTGACGGATGTTCCAGGACACTCGTTACGATATTATCGCCTTCAATAGATTCTGCGATGGTTCCAACGATATTAAACATAACCTGTGAGGCAGTAAGACCCGTAAGAAGAGATCCTTCCTGTGTGTTGAAGACAATTCGGATATCCCGTTGTCCGTTTGCCATATGTTCTTGGAGTTTCAAGCTCATATTGTGAGTTCTTTCCGGGCAGTCCGGGAATGCTTCCAGTTTTCCTTGAATTTCAACGGCTGCTTTTAGTCTAAAAGCGCCACCGGCATTATCAAAGAAAAGTCGTTTCCCAAAGATGGGATCTTCATCAACGTAATAAAATTTATCTTTAACTTCCTTAATCATTTCATCAGAAAATGCCAAGCCATTCGGGTATTCGTTCATGATAATTCTTCCTTTCTTTTATAAAACAACGTTGCCATCTACCAGAATCTTCACTCCATCAACGCTCATATTCGGATTTTTGATGATGAGATCCAGATGATATTTACTTTTAACTTTTCCACCAAAACCAATATTGTCGCCGGCTCCAAAATGCAAGGTCCCATAGCAGCCTTCATCTTCAAGCATCTTGCCGATCAAAGCACATTCATCATTTAAACCGATGCCGATTTCTCCAATATTGTATACATTCGGGTCGTTAGCTTCTTCCCAAATTTTCTTAAGGATTTCTGCTTCTTTTCCGCCCTCAACTTTTGTAACAAGACTGTTTTCAACAGTAAGTGTAATCGGTTCTTTGATTACGCCAAGTAAGGGATGGGGAATACTGCCATCAACTACGATAATTCCGTTGCCGGTATTTTCTACGGCACAAGTTGCACATTCGATATCCGGAGGAGATGATGAAGAATTCTTCTTTAAGCTCCTGCCGTACTGCGGATTAGGTGCTCTGTCAGCGATAGAACAAGTAAAGTTTGTCCCATTCTTGCTAGTAACCGTACAAGTTTTCTTACCTTCTAAAACTTCAGCAATCTTTGTGCAAGTTTCGCCGATTTTTTCAAAATCAGCAAACAGTCCGCCAGATTTAAGCATATCAACATCATAGTCTGCCATATTTACAAATCTGGCTCCGGCTTCTACTGCTTTTCGTCTTGCATTTGAATGGAAAAGAGAGAACTTAGTAGCACCAAAGATTACATCGGCTTCAAGCATGGCTGCCGCAATGAGATCCGTCGGTTCTTGCCCATGCATATTTCTTTCGTCCATCAGTAATAATGATTTGTTCTTGAAATCCTTTGCAGCATCATACAAAGCTTTTGCCGCTTCATAGCTCGTAGGATCAGTAACGATAGCGATCTTTTCGTCCTTACCACAATTCGAACACGTCGTAAGAAGAACTTCCGCTCCTTTTAAAAGTTCCATATTGCCTCCTTGTCTTGAATCCTATTTACATTCTTCTTGCATGCAAGTTTAATTCATGGTTAAAGCATAAGGTAATTATGTTATTTTGTCAAATACTTTTTCTAATAAAAGAATAGGATATTATAAAATATAATCAAGATAGCATCAATATCTTTCATTTTAGTCATTAATATGGTCTCCGACATCTGTCCCTGTCCGTAAAGTCCCTTTCGCTAAGTCAATTCAATTAGAGATGAAGCGTCAGATAAGGCCGCTATGTTTTTCATTCGTCCCTTATCAAAAGGACGAATATGGCCCCATATAGCAAATCATAATTTCCAGAAAGTTTTCCTTGATTTAGCAATTCACTCCCCACATCTGAAACAAGGACCTTAAACACTACCGTTTTATGGTCATAACACGGTAGTAAAATTTTTCTATCCCAATTTTCCAACCTCAACCTACTCACTTGCATTTTTTATCATATGCCATTGTCAGATTGTTCATTCATCTAATAAAAAAGATTTTGCTGTGAACGTCCTCTTATCCCTAACAAAAAAATGGACGAGAGCAAGAAAAACTCACTCACGTCCATTCGCGGTGGATGATTTAGTTGGCCACCCCACCATTTGACAAAGAGCCAAAAAAAGGGACTGCTGCCGCTCAGCAATCCCTTATCGGTCATACAAAAATATTCAATTAATGAAAAACAGCGCAAGCGGTCTTCAAGAAAGGCAGATGTTTGCCAATCCCCGTCCGCGACGGTTGAATCCAGCGGAGATCATACGGTTCAAAGACGACTTTACGGTAAGCTTCAAGATCAAGGGGCGTCCCATCCCAGTCAGAATGAATGGCACCATTCTGCTTGATCAGGATGTCATAGAGGATATCGTAATTCTTTCCGTCTTTTTCATCCCGTTCAATGACCGTGCTGTATGGCAGGGTCTTGTGGTAGGTCAATTCCATCCCTTGATAATCGAAATGAAAACCGCAGCGCATACGGCAACCGTCCAGGCCTGTATACTCGGCAATATTTTTTAAGTCGTGAAGAATCTGATCATTTTCTTCTTCGTACAAGTTTTCCGGCGTCGTTTCCGTATAGTCAAAGCGGAACTGGATCGACGCACCTTCGAGTTTAATAAACCGTTCCAAATACGGTTTTATCTGATCGACGGGGTACTTCTTATACAGGACGCAGTTAATGCGGAAAGGAACGGCCAATCGCGTCAGAAGCTGATCATTCGATTCTTCCACATAATGCTGCATATGACGAGAAACGTTAATGCACGTAATTTTATGACGATTCCGCTGAGTAAAAGCGACGATATCGTCTTCCGTCTGTGTTTCAAAAACCGGAAGGGTGGTGTTGATATATACCTTATGTGTCACGGGAATGCAGTCCAGCATGCGCTGCAGTGATTCCATATCAGCAAAAGGTTCGCCTCCTGTAAAAACAAAATCACAAGAAGGCGTAATGCTGTCCATCAAGCGAATACTCCGGCAGATGGCTTCTTCCGAAAAGCCGGTCATGTCTTCATATTCAGCCTTATTGATACAAAAAGGACAATGATTATGGCAATTGTAAGGCACAAAAATGGTAACAGTAGCGCCCCCATTGCGCGTTTTATATGGGTAGGCCACACGTGGCACTGTCGTTGCAGCCATACTGATTGTAGTTTGCATTCTTTTTCGCCTCGAATCATGGATAAGATCCCAAGCTGTTCCCACACTGCTGCAATTGAAAAGGAAAGATTTTTTCATTTCACAACAGACAATCTTGTGACCCGAATGTAGTATCCATGCCTATTGTACCATAAAAGTCTATTTCTGCAAATGCATGTAGTATATTCCCGTTTCGCATGATTTTTATACCAAACAATTCACATCGAAGAACATTTTACATTTGCGCAAGAGAAATGACTCCGTCCTCAGTCCAAGGCCTGGCTGATATCACCGGCCGTCTTGACCACAGCCTGAATCGTGGTCTCCCGATTCGCATCTGCCACTCGTTCGGCCGGTCCGGAAACACTGATGGCCGCGATAATGCGACCGCTGCGAAAGATGGGTGCCGCCACACAGGCCATGCCGAGCTCGACTTCCTCCCGTTCGATGGCATAGCCGCGATTGCGGATTTCGTCCAATGCCGGCAAGAGTTCTTTCCAGTCAGTAACGGTATATTCTGTAAATTTTTTCAAGGTACAGCCCGTATAAGCCTTTCGGTAGTCCTCTGAAAAGGCCAGCAAACACTTGCCCGATGCCGAGCAGTAGGCCGGGCGGACGGCGCCGATAGGCGGTGCCGTATCGATGGTCCTGGGAGACTTAATCTTTTCCAAGATGATGTGCTGCGGATAGGAGGCGCCATTATGGGCAAAGGTCGTGATATGAACGCCTTCATTGCATTGCAGGGACAAGGCCTTGGCATACGGATAGGCCACTTTATGAAATTTATCCTTTTCGCGAAACAACATTCCCAAGGCGTACGCCTGCAGTCCAAGCCAGTACTTGCCCGTTTCTTCATCCTTTTGAATAAATCCGCGGTGTTCCAGCGTCTCCAGCGTACGGCTTACCGTACTTTTATGGAGTTCCATGACTTTGCTGATACGCGTTACACTGAGGGGCCGCTCTTCCTTTAAAAAGAGCTGTAAAACGGCCAAGGCCCGGTCAATGGATTCAATCATAAGCGCTCCCCCGATCCGGCATCATCACGACGCCAAGAATAATAATCTCATTATATGGGATGCACACATAATGTCAAGAAAAAAAGCCTTCAGAAGAAATATCAGTGGCTGACAGCTTCACTTGCAACTTGCTGCAGCCGATTGTGTTCATAAAGGCACTGCGACAATCTCCGAATCAAGACATCGCATTCCAAATTGCAGCTCCAGCTCTTGGGGATAGCCTTATCGCCAAAGATGGTCCCCATAATGTTCCCGCAGATAGCCCCGCAGGTATCGCTGTCGCCGTCCTGGTTGCAGGCCATGAGGACCGCTTCTTTCAAGGTTCCCGTCTTGAGTACGCAGTAAATGGACAAAGCTAAAGCCTCATCGGCTTTTTTCCCGAGACCGATTTTCTTCATAGACCGGACGGGATTACGGTCGGTAACCGCTTCATCAATAGATCGCAGGAGCAATTTCAAAAGACGCGTCCCCTCTGGCTCACGCTGCAGAATATGGAGGGCCCCGCCGAGAGCCGTACTAATATCCTTGCCCACTGCCAAAGAAGCGATGATGGCGCTTATCGTTGCCGTCGACAGAAATGCTTTGGGATTGCCGTGCGTCAGACTGGCAGCCTGAGAGCCGACAAAAAAGGCCTTCTCCGGATCGCCTTCATAAAAGAGCCCGATAGGAGCTGCCCGCATGACCGTACTGTTGCCGCTGCTGTGATTGATGGTTTCATCACGGGACAATTTTTTCCCTGACGCCAAGGCCGTCAAACAAGTTTTCCCGGGAGAGCGGCGGGCAAATAAAGCCTGTTCCCCCATCATGTCGTATTCCAGTGCGACTTCATGGGACTGGCGATTCATCCATTTTTCCTGTTCCGGGCGGATGATGCGCTCCGTCTGCGTATAGTACCAGCGCATATAAGAGCGGTACAAACCTTCCGTCGGTTCCAGTCCGTCGTGATCGGCCCACAGCATCCCGTCAGCCGTAAATAAGGAAAGCTGTGTATCATCCGAAATGATACTCTTATTGCCGTTCTTTGCCGACTTTAGCACCGTGCGCAATCCATAAGGGCCGTACTTCTTATGAATCGTCTTTAAATCGTCTTTACCAATGACAAAGCCCAAGGCATCGCCGACGGCTCCGCCCAACATACAACCCATAAATCGATTCAATCCATTCATGCAGCTCACTGCTGCTAAAACACAGAATACAGGAGAGCTTTTGTCCTATAACAAGATGTTCGCAACGAAGGCAGATGTATCCTCCATATGCAGTTGTTTCCCCCGAAGTGAAAAGACTTGCCAATCCTTACACGGACGCGGTCTTCCGATCTATGTCTGCAGAGGCAGCAGCAGTTGTCCCACCTTTCTCAATTTATAAAGTCACACGCAGCTCAAGGGCCTCTGCCTATGCTTGAACTTTGCTCCATATGGAATAAAAAAAGTTGCTCCGATGTTCCATATGCCGTGCCAATAACGCTGCCCTCTGTAGAGAGGACCCCGTCCATTACCCGTTCTACTCACAATCTTTACAACTTCATATAAATAGTATATAATTATAAATTTATACTTACATTATACAGGTTCTGAGAGAATTTTGCAAATGAAAAGGATGACCAACACAAAAATTTTGGTCATCCTTTTGTCTTTTATTGTAAAAAATTATTTACCGGCCATGGAGAGGTTATTCATTCCCTCAAGCCCATCGACAGCCTTCTTGATTCTCCCTGCCAATCCCTTCATCTTGCTTTCGGCAATGGAACAAATGCCCAGGCGCACGCCTTCGGCTAAAGGAACAGCAAAGATAAGATCCTCTTGAAGGGCCTGACAAAGGGCAGTCGATTGATCCGTCGGAACGGAAATGAAGAAGCCGCCTTGATAGGGAACGTGCTGCAGACCGCAGCGTCGGGCTTCCTCAACGAAGATGGCTCCGCGGCGGTGAAGCTTATCGGCAAAAGCCAGGCGTTCGGCATCGAGGCGGGCTTTCAGTGATTTATCGCCTCGTATTTCCGTCAGCAGCGTCATGGCCGCCCGGTTGACATTGGACCAGGCTGTCCTGGCTGAATACTTTCCGAGGTCGGCAAATTCATCGATAACAGCCTTGCTGGACGACACGCCGATAAGGGCTCCGGCCCGCTGACCGTACAGGGTATAGCCTTTCGACATGCTGAAAGCAAACATCGAAAAAATATGGGCCGGGAGGTTCGAGAACTGCTGCATAAAGGAGCGCACTTTATTCTTTTCACCGGCATAGGCAATGTAGGCGATATCAACGAGCAGACTCAGTCGTTTTCCGCTCTTTTCATGGAAGCGACAGACGTCGAGAACCTGATTCCATTCTTCGTCGGACAAGGCAAAGCCCGTCGGGTTATTAGCCGGCGTGTTGAGAATGATCAGCAGCGAGTCTTGTTGTTCAAAGGCCTGTGATACAGCTTCTGAAAAAGCAGAAATATTAAAATGCCCTTCTGAATCAATCATGGAAAAAGGCCGGAGCCGACGGCCGATTTCCTGGCACAAGGCATCATAAATATTCCAGCGCCAGTTCGTCGTAAGGACGACGTCACCCACTTCAGAATAGTTGGCGATAGCAATGTGAATCGCTCCGGTACCGCCGGCCGTTGCCACGGCATCGGCATACCCTTGCGGACGGCAGTCTTCAAAGGCTTCGTCAATGGCCCCTTGACGATAAGACTCTAAGCCCAAAGGCGGCGCATAGGTGATAAAATCGCGCATTGGCAAGGCGCGGTAGATTTCTTCTACGACGGGCAGACAGGCCAGTTTCTCATCATCACCGGCATAACAGCCGATAGCTGCATTCACGACGCGCTCTGCCCCATACCGAGCGGCCGCTTCCCGGGCGGCGGCACTGGCGGAAAATACGACGTCGCGCAAAACCTTTCCTTCTCTACTTGCTGCTGCCATAATCGTCATAGTAAAAACCCCTCTCTCTATCCATTACCCCTTTAGCACATCTAAAGGTTCCAACGCTCTGCATTATAGCACCGGAAGGGCTATTTTTATATAGAAAAGGGCGCAAAATACTGTATACACATGAAGTATATTGTATACAGTATCTCTAAGGACCGACAAGGGCTTTTTTCTGACCGTCATCGGCATAAAAATCGGCTTCCTTGATTCCCTTCACCGCCAAGAGCTCACTGATGATTTCCGGCGCATCCACATGGGACAGGGCCGTCAATTCCAACTCTATTTCCGAAAGGGGAGCCTCATCGTCACTGTAATTGTGGAACTTTTTAATATGGAGCTGATGGTCGCTGACAAAATGGGACAGTCTCCGGGCTTGGTCGATATTGTTTTTCATGACGACATGCATGATGTATTTTTTCCGGAACTGCCCTTCCAGTCGGGCATCTAAGCGGACGAAGACGGTCAGGACCAAAAAGATAAGCGCCGTCGCCACAATCGCTACCACCAGATATCCGGCACCGACGACAAGGCCGATAGCCGATACGGCCCAAATGCCGGCTGCCGTTGTAAGCCCGCGGACACTGCGTTCTTTCTGATTCGCTAAAATCGTCCCGGCACCGATAAAGCCGACACCCGATACGACCTGGGCGGCAATACGCCCGGGATCGGCATTGCGGTAACCGAACTCAAAAAAATACTCCATGGCGACATTGATTGAAATAATCATACACAGACAAGAACCGACGCACACCAGCGTATGGGTTCGAAGCCCGGCCGACTTACTTTGGGACTGCCGTTCATAACCGATGATGGCACCCAGGATAAGGGAGATTACCAAGCGGATAATGCTGTCTTCTGTAGAAATCATAAGTACTTCACTTCTTTCAAAACATTATTTTTATCTGTCAATACCTCATAACTATGGTATGATGAGTCCATAGAAACATAAATATTGTCATCCTGCCCTTCATTCATCATAGAATGAGGCCTTACGCCGATGGCATCAAACCAAAAGGATGTGACTCGCTCCGGAATCAGGGCAAAGTCACCCTGATCGGATACGGATGACAGTAAAGAAGTCACCGAGCGTCAGCACAGGCTTCTTCCAACAGTGTATCATATCTAGGTTCCTTCGTCAGGCCTATTCCAAATCCGAAAAGAAAGTTATTTTCAGAATATTTTTTACATCCGTTAAGAAAACGTTATAATATCACTATAGTATATAGAAGCAGTTTGAAACAAGCGCTTCGTTTTTACTGCCGAGAAGAAAGAAGGTCTGAACTATGAATCGACTCATTTATTTCGATAACCTGCGCAGCTTATCGATTATATTGACCCTGGCTGCCCTATTGCTGCCATTGGGAACCGTCTTTTATGAAGGAAGTACGACCATTGCCATTGCCGTCATCTTTTTTATCAGTGCCTATTTCGGAGCCTCAAAACTTCGGATACGTACGATTACATTCTTTCTCAAAGATCGATGGCACCGCTTGGGCCTGCCCCTCATCGTACTGGTTCTCTTTGGTATTGAAGAAAAAATAGTGACCGGCACCCTCCCTATCGTCTCTTGGGCCTTGGCCTGGCTGCTGTTGTTATTTGCCTTATTGAGCCTGGTAAAACGGGGCGCTCACAGTTTCCTGCAGCAGCGAAAGCTCGCGCCTCCTTCCATTCCTTTTCTGACGTTGTTTTTTCTCTTATTAGCAGCGGCCTTATACGGCTGTCGACTCTTCCTGCCGCAGTCGCTGATCATTCCCTTCATCGCTGTCATCCGGCCCGACTGGCTGATTCTGTCTACATTTTCCTTTATCATGGGACTTCAGGCCTTTCGCAGCCGCTGGTTTACAGCCAATGGCTACCAGCCTTCACTGGGAATATTCATCGCCTTTATCGTCATCCTGATTGGCAATAGTCTGATGCTGAACGGTACGCTCCCGGCAAATCCCTGGATGACAGCCTTCTTGTCCGCCGCCCTTCCCATGACAGCCATTTTGGGACTGACAGCCTTCTTTCATCGGTATTTCAACGGCCATCGCCCGTGGTCGCATACCCTTCATCGACTGGGATACGGCTTGTTCTTCATCAGCGAACCGATTATCCTTCATACAGCCTGGTTTCTCCATCCCCTGGCGGCTGCCTCGTGGTTGAAAACCTTATTGACCGTCCTCATCCTGGTCGTTTACAGTTATCTCCTTTGCCGATACGCACTGCTCCACCTATCATGCTTTAAAAGCAAGGGTTAATTCGCATAATTACTAGCCCGCACAGACCATCTATGCTATTATATATCGTAAAGTTTATTTTTTTAGTCACCCTAAGGAGAGTGCCTCATTGGATACGCTATTACAACTCATGGAATCGTATGGCTATATCGCCCTTTTCGTCGCTATGGTCTTAGAAAATGCCAACATCCCCATCCCCAGTGAAGTCGTACTGGGTTTCGCCGGGTTTCTCATTTCTCAGCAAATTTTCTCTTTTTGGACGACCTTCATCGTCGCCTGTCTGGCCGGCCTCGTCGGCTCTGTCTTAAGCTACTGGCTCGGCTCGTACGGCGGCCGTCCCCTGCTCTTAAAATACGGCAAGTACATCTTCTTTAACGAGCACAAATTCCAAATGGCAGAAAACATGTTCAATAAGTACGGCGGTGCTGCCGTCCTCATTTGCCGCTGCCTGCCCGGCGTCCGGACCTTTATCTCGTTCCCGGCCGGTATCGCTCGTTATCCCTTCTGGAAATTCACGATTTTCACCATCATCGGCACCATCCCCTGGACGCTGCTCCTCGTATGGGCCGGCTCGCTCCTCGGCAGTCATTGGCGCGATCTCATCCAGTACAACCACATCTTCCTCATCGTCATCGCCGTCGTCTGCGTCATCGCAGCGGTCGTCTATTTCTGGCATAAGCGCCGCCGGAGAAATGCCGCATGAAACAATGGCTATATGACAATCGCTACGGCCTTATCGTCGCCTTGGTGGCAGCAATCATTTTGCTGCCATTTTTAGGTGCGGTACCTCTCATGAATCCGGATGAACCCGTATACGGGGAAACGGCCAGAGAAATGCTGGCTGCCGGAGACTGGCTCTCGCCCCGCATATTCGGCAATTATTGGTATGATAAGCCGCCTTTCTTTTACTGGCTGGAAATGATTTCATACAGCCTATTCGGAGCTACGGACTTCGCCTCCCGTCTGCCCAGCGCCCTGGCCGCCATGGCAACGACGATCTACGTCTATGCTGCCGGTCGCGACATTTTCAATAAGCCCATTGCCGCCTTATCGGCACTGCTCCTGGTAACAAGCTTCGGTTTCATGTATATCGGCAAGGCTGCCGTCACCGACATGACCCTGATCCTGACCTTGACCGTCGCCATGATGTCCTTTTACCGGAAAAAGTATTATACAGCTTATCTCTTCTGCGGCCTGTCGCTGTTGGTCAAGGGCCCGGTAGGATACGCCTTTCCGGCCCTCATCATGCTGATTTATATCGCCTGGACCCGGCAATGGACGCTGCTCAAAGAAATGAAGATTCCCCAGGGCATTCTCTTAGCCTTTGCCGTCGGCCTGCCTTGGTACGTCCTCATGTACAAGGTTCACGGTGAAGTCTTCTTAGACACCTTCATCGGCTATCACAACCTCACCCGCTTTGCCGCCCCGGAACACCCCGGTCAGAACAGCCTGGTTTTCTTTATTCCGGTCTTATTGGCCGCTATGATGCCTTGGACGGTCTATCTCGTCCCGGCCCTTCGGCGGCTGTTTAAAAAGAGGGACCCCTTTCGCGACGCGCTCCAATTCTGTTTCGTATGGGCCGGGTTCATCTTCCTCTTTTTCTCCTTTTCAAAGACTCAGCTCGTCACCTATATCGCTCCCATGTTTCCGCCGACGGCGTATCTCATCGGCTGGTATTGGTATCGGTCTTATATTGAACGCACCTTTCCCCGTGCCCTTCTGGCCGCCTCCTATGTCCTGGGCCTCTTGCTGCTCGCCTGCAACGCCCTTCCCTTAAGCCCCGGCGCTGAATTCTTCCGCCCGGCCATCGTCTGGGTATCGATTGGTCTTGCCGCCGCCCTCTTTCTGCCGACGTACTTTTTATGGCACCGACGCTTCCGAGCATCCTTTATTGTCGCCGCAGTCACCATGATCTGCTTCTCCTGGGGCATTTTCGGACACGTAATCCCCCAACTAAAAAGCTATGTCACGTCTTATGATACAGCCCAAATCCTGCCTGACGTCTACGACGGCCACTCCCAATTATACGTTGAAAAATTTCTCCGCCCGGGCATTACATACTACAGCGGGATGTACGGGGAAGAATGGGACCCTGTAAAAAATCCGGAACTGGAATCCCTGCTTACGCAGAACGATAAGATTTTCCTCATCATGACTAAAGCGACCTTCCATAAGCTGGCCCGCTCAAAACCGTTGATCGACCACTTCGGCATTGCCGGAGAAACGCCGTCACAAGTCATCCTCATCAATCATCCTTAGGAGGTACTCATGAAACAGTCATCCCTGCTCACGCTCGTCTTTGCAGCAACCTTTCTGTTTCTGGCTGCCGGGATATCGACACTGGCCGTCACCGACCCGGTCGAATCCAATTACGCCCTGACAGCCCTCGAGATGGTCCGCAGCGGCAACTGGATTTCGCCGCAGATTTACGGCACCTATTGGTACGACAAGCCTATTTTTCTCTACTGGCTCCTGAGCCTGTCCTACAGCATCTTCGGAGCCACGGACTTTGCGTCCCGCCTGCCGGCCGTCCTGTTCGGGGCCATGTCCTGCACACTGGGCGCCTGGTTCGCCCTGCGGCAAACCGGGCGGACGGCAACGGCCCTTCTCTTTTCAGCCATGACGGCGACGTCCCTGATATTTTGGCTCATCAGCCGATCCGTCATCACCGATCAGCCGCTCTATTTCTTTAGCGGAGCCACCTTATTTTTTGCGTATATCGGCCTGACAGAAGCCAAAAAGAACTACGTGATCGCCGCCTACGTCATGGCTGCCGGCGCGGTTCTCACCAAGGGTCCTGTCGGTCTCGTCCTGCCCGGTTTATTTCTCCTGATTTTTGCTCTTGTTCAGCAAAAGGCAGCCTACGCCAAGCGTCTCTTCCCACCGGTCGGCATCATCCTCTTCCTACTGCTCTGTCTGAGCTGGTACGGTTCGATGTACAGTATACACGGAAAGGATTTCATCGACGGTTTCTTGGGCTTTAACAACGTCACACGGGCCACCGTATCGGAACATCCGGAATACGACGTCTGGTACTATTATCTGGTTCTCGTCCCGGTCAGTCTCCTGCCCTGGACCGGCCCCTGCCTGTACGGCCTATGGAAGCGCCGCCGTCATGACGATACCTACGTTTTCATGGCCCTTTGGGCTGTCGGAACGATTTTATGCTACAGCCTCGCGGCCACGAAATACCCGACCTATGCCTATATCGCCAATTGGCCTTTACTCTATCTCGGGGCTTGGGCCATCGATTCTTTCCACGAAAGAGACAGTCATCGTCTGTGGCTCACGGTCATCATTCCGACTCTGCTTTTCGGTCTGCTGTTTGCCTCCTTGACCTTCTTTACCGATAAAGCTCCTTTCCCCGTCGACAGCCTCACGATACTGACCGTCTTCATCGCCGTCATGGCCGTCCTGATTCTCATCGCCTGGTGGCAGAAGGCTTACATCGCCCTGCCGATTTTCATCACGGCGCTGACAGCCGTCACCTACCTTATGGTAACCTTCCAGGTTTTGACCCCCTTTTATCAGTACCGTTCAGCGAAAAACTTGATTACGGCAAACATCTCGGGGCAGGCCTACTTCTTTGAAGAATACCGGACCTCTTATCCTTATTACACAGGGAAAACAGCCATCTGGACAGCGCCGGCATCATACGATGAAAATGCCCGTCTTAAGCGCGATGAAGTCTGGTCTAAAAAGCATCTCTACCCGACAGAAGAAGAAGCTTCGGTCATCAACCGCCTGAAAACCCATCAGGCCCTGACCATCATCGTTCCCAAGAGCCGCTACCGAGATTATCTGGCATCGGACTTCTTCCCCTTGACTCATGAAACGGGCCAAGTCGGCTCGTACTATATCTTTACGCCGGCACCATAGCCAAAAAGGAGTATCATGAAAAATCTTATCCAGTCACTTTGCGCTTACCATGAACCGGACGTCTTCAACCCCTGGTCAGACTACGACGAACAGTGCGACATCGGTCCGGAAGCGCCGGATATCCGCTGCCGCCAGCTTCAGGATTACTTGGAACCCCGCCTGAGCCGCGCCCGCATTTTACTCATTGCCGAAGCTGCCGGTTACCAGGGCTGCCGCTTTACGGGAATCCCCATCACCTGTGAACGGATGCTCCTCGATGAGCATAAACAGATATCCTCAGCCATCATCCTCGGCCGTCGCGGCGAGCGCACGAGCCGTCCGGACTGCACTTTCATGACCAGTCGACCTCAGCAGGAAAAGGGCATGAACGAGCCGACCGACACCTATGTTTGGGGCGCCATCGTCGACAACGGGATTGATCCTAAGGATGTGCTGCTGTGGAACATCTTCCCCTTCCATCCTCATAAAAAGTCGCCCTTCTCCAACCGCACACCGAGCGATGCCGAACTGGCGGCCGGTCTTTCTTATGCCAAAGCCTTGCTCAACCTCTGCCGGCCGGACATCCGCGTTGCTGCCATCGGCCGAAAGTCGTCAGAAACGCTGGAAGCCGCCGGCATTCCGGCAGTCGCCATGCGTCATCCGGCCAATGGCGGTGCCTCTCTCTTTAGAAATCAGTTTTCACGTTTCTCTCTTTAATATCTTTTAAAAATAACGATAAATTCGATTTTTACATTAAAATTATCGGTATTTTTGTTCATACATTCAAAAAAGTCATTGCATCGCCCCTATAAATCGTCTATAATCATAAGTGCACCACAGTATCCACGAGCCCTCTCTCATACAGTGACGGCTCGTTTTTATATACGCAAAGGGGGACTTGGCTATGAATAAAAAAATGCGTGATTTGCCAGAGCCGCAAGGCCTGTATGATCCGTCATACGAACACGATGCCTGCGGCATCGGCATCGTTGCCAATATAAAGGGGATAAAATCATACAGCATCATCGACGACGCCCTTACGATTTTAGAAAATCTCCGCCATCGCGGCGCCGAAGGGGCCGATGCCAACAGCGGTGACGGCGCCGGCATCTTAGTTCAGATACCGCACCAATTCTTCTGCCGCGAATGTGACGTCCTCGGCTTTTCGTTGCCCGACGAGGGCGACTATGGCGTCGGCATGATTTTTGCACATCGTTATAAAACATTTCGTAAGGAACAAATGGATGCCTTTGAAGACATCGTCCGTGCCGAAGGCCTTTCTATCCTCGGTTGGCGCGACGTCCCTGTCGACGAAAGCCTGATCGGCAATATCGCCAAAAAAACGTGTCCCCATTTTCTGCAAGTCTTTATTCGCAAAGACCCGGCCATGAAGACCCAGATGGACTTCGAACGGAAACTATACGTCATCCGAAAATTAGCCGAAAAAGCCATCGTTCCCAAAAGTCAGGAACAGGGAACGGATTTCTATATCGCCAGCCTGTCGTCGAAGACCATCGTCTATAAAGGCATGCTGACATCGGTGCAGCTGCGCCACTTCTTCCTCGATTTGTCGGACCTGGACTTCATCACATCCATGGCCCTCATCCACTCGCGCTTCAGCACCAATACCTTCCCCAGCTGGGCCAGAGCTCATCCGAACCGCTATATCGTCCACAACGGAGAAATCAACACGATTCAGGGAAACATCAACTGGCTCAATGCCCGCGAAGGCAAATCGAAGTCGGCCTTCTTCCCGGATTTGGAAAAGGTATTTCCCGTCGTCGATGACACGGGCAGCGATTCTTCCATGTTCGATAACTGCCTGGAATACCTCTACATGACCGGCCATTCCCTGCCCCACGCCATGATGATGATGATTCCGGAACCGTGGGAACGGGATCCCTTGATGAGCCCCGAAAAACGCGACTTCTACCGCTACCACAACTTCATGCTCGAACCCTGGGACGGACCGGCAGCTATCGGCTTCTGCGACGGCACGGTCATCGGCGGCATGCTCGACCGAAACGGCCTGCGGCCGGGGCGCTACTATGTCACCCGCGATGACCGGGTTATCGTCAGTTCTGAAGTCGGCGTCGTCACGGTCCCACCGGAAGACATCCTTTATAAAGGTCGCCTCGAACCGGGTAAGATGCTCCTCGTCGATACGAAAAAACAACGCATCATCGGCGACGATGAAATAAAGCACGAAATCGCATCCGAACAGCCTTATGCCGACTGGTACAAAGAACATATTACCGACCTCGACGACCTCATGGATACCCAGGCGCTTCCCCACAGTGAAGCCATCATCCCTTACGATTTAAAGGAACAGGAAAAAGTATTCGGCTATACTCAAGAAGACATGGACAAGGTCATCCTGCCCATGGCCCGCGACGGACACCATGCCATCGACTCCATGGGTGTCGACGTTCCCCTGGCCGTCCTGAACGACAGGCCCCAACTCTTATATGACTATTTTAAAGAAAATTTCGCCCAAGTCACCAATCCGGCCATCGACGGCGTCCGCGAAAAGACGGTCATGTCGTCATCGATCATGGTCGGCAACGTAGCCAATATCATGGAGCCCAATGAAGCCTCGACGGCAGCGTTGTACTTAAAGACGCCCATTCTGACCAATGAACAGCTGGCCGTCATCAAGTCGCTCATGACGCCCAAGCTCCACACAGCCACCTTATCCATGCTCTATCCCGTAAACAATGGGGCTGAAGGCATGGAAACAGCCATCGAATCGCTATGTATCGACGCCTTGAAGGCCATCAAAAACGGGGCCAATATTCTGGTCCTATCGGACCGAGGCATCAACTCCCGCATGGCCGCCATTCCGGCCCTCTTGGCGTCGGCAGCTTTGCACCACTACCTCATCGACAAAGCCGTCCGTTCCGACGTCGGACTCGTCCTGGAATCAGGAGAACCGCGGGAAGTCCATCACTTCTGCACCCTCATCGGCTATGGCATTACGGCCATCAATCCTTACATCGCCTTAGAATCGATTAAAGAACTGATTGCCGGCAAAAAGCTGCCCCGCCTCGATTATGAACAGGCCCGGCAAAACTATATCGACGCCTCCGTAAAAGGCATCTTAGCCGTCATGTCTAAGATGGGGATTTCAACCATCCACAGCTATCACGGCGCCCAGATTTTTGAAGCCGTCGGCATCAGCCGCGACCTCATCGACAAGTATTTCTGCAACACCCCGTCGCCCATCGAAGGCCTGGGAATTTCCGAAATCGCAGCCGAAAACGCCTTGCGCCATAAAGAAGCCTACCACTCGGGGGATGCCTTAGACCGCGGTGATTTCTACCAATACCACAAAGGCGGCCAGCCCCATATCATCGACCCGGAAACGGTACAGCTTTTGCAGAAAGCCGTCCAGACCAATGACTATGCCACGTATAAAAAGTACGCCTCTCATGTCAACAGAGAGACGATTTTCCGCCTGCGCGACCTCCTCGAATTTGAATATCCTGCCGGCTGCAGCATCCCTATCGAAGAAGTCGAATCGGCCGATTCCATCGTCAAGCGCTTCCGCACCGGCGCCATGAGTTACGGCGCCCTCAGCAAAGAAGCCCACGAATGCATCGCCACGGCTATGAACCGCCTCGGCAGCATGAGCAATACCGGCGAAGGCGGCGAAGATGCCGCCCGCTTCCATACCGAAAAGAACGACGGCATCAAGCAGGTCGCTTCGGCCCGATTCGGCGTCACCAGCGACTACCTCATCCATGCCGACGAGCTCCAGATCAAATGCTCCCAAGGGGCAAAACCGGGGGAAGGCGGCCATCTGCCGGGAAATAAAGTCTACCCGGACATCGCCAAAACTCGTCACGCCACGACGGGCGTCGCCCTCATTTCACCACCGCCTCATCACGACATCTACTCCATTGAAGACTTGGCCGAACTCATCTTCGATTTGAAGAATGCCAATCGCCATGCGTCCATCGGCGTAAAACTGACGTCCGGCGCCGGCATCGGCACCATTTCTGCCGGCGTCGTCAAGGCCAAGGCCGATTCCATCGTCGTCAGCGGCTACGATGGCGGTACCGGAGCCTCACCGCGGACGAGCCTGCGCCATGCCGGCCTGCCCTGGGAAATCGGTTTGGCCGAAGTCCAGCAGACCCTCCTCCTAAACAGTCTGCGAGATCGTGTCACCTTAGAAGTAGACGGAAAGCTCCTCACCGGCCGTGACGTCGCCATTGCCGCCTTATTCGGCGCCGAACGCTTCGGCTTCGGCACGGCACCTTTACTTGCCATCGGCTGCCACATGCTTCGCGTCTGCCACCTCAACACCTGCCCGTACGGCGTCTGCACACAAGACGAAAAACTGCGCAAACGCTTTAAAGGCAAACCGGAATACATTATCAACTTCATGCATTTCGTCGCCGAAGATCTCCGAGAAATCATGGCCCGCCTGGGCTTCCATACAGTAGAAGAAATGATTGGCCGCTACGACTGCTTAAAACAGCGGGATCATATAAGCCACTGGAAGGCCCGGACAGTCAATTTAAAGAACCTCCTGTACCGGCCGTATACGGATGCTTCCGTAGGCCATCACTTCACGACGCCTCAAGACCATAAAATCAACACGACCCTCGATATGTCCAAACTGGTCCGCATGTGCCGACCGGCCTTGGAACAGCAGAAGCATATCCGGGCCCGCCTGCGCATCAAGAATACGGACCGCGTCACAGGGACCATCCTCGGCAGTGAAATCACCAAAGCCTATGGTGAAAAAGGCCTCCCGGAAGATACGATTGCCTTGTCCTTCGTCGGTTCAGCCGGCCAGAGTTTCGGCGCCTTTATTCCTCATGGGCTGACCTTAACCCTCGAAGGCGATGCCAACGACTACCTGGGTAAGGGACTCTCCGGCGGGAAAATCATCGTATCGCCGCCGCGGGAATCGGTATTCCCGGCAGAAGACAACATCATCATCGGCAACGTCGCCTTTTATGGAGCGACCGCTGGTGAAGCCTACATCAACGGCACGGCCGGCGAACGGTTCTGCGTCCGCAACAGCGGTATCGACGCCGTCGTCGAAGGCGTCGGCAACCACGGCTGTGAATATATGACCGGAGGCCGGGTCCTCATCCTCGGTCAGACGGGACACAACTTTGCAGCCGGCATGTCCGGCGGCATCGCCTATATCTACGACTTAGACCCGCAAAAATGCAACACCGACTTAGTAAAATTGGAACCACTGGCCGATGAATCCGAAAAAGAAGCCGTCAAGATGATGCTTGAAAAACACGTCCGCTACACGGACAGTAACTTAGGCCATATTCTCCTGGAAAATTGGGATGACACGGTAAATCACTTGACCAAAGTCATTCCCGAAGCCTATGAAGAAATGGTTTCCCTCATCGAAAAGGCCAAGGCCGACGGCCATTCCGACGAAGAAGCCCATATGATTGCCTTTGAAAAGAAACATGGGAAAAATGGCAAGAAATAAGAAAAAAGAGCTGCCTCAGCAGCTCTTTTTTCTATGCCCATATGCACCTCCCTTGCGGGAATCGGACTCCCCTTGCCCCGCTATTAGCTCTCGTGTATACTTAAAGGATAATATACACGGCAAAGGAGGTCTTAGCATGACCAAAACGCAGCATGGTATCATAGCTTGTGTCATCGGAGCAGTGACGTGGGGCGTTAACGGCGTCGCCAGTCAGTTTTTGCTCTCCAATTATCCCGTAGAACCCTCATGGGTAGCATCGATTCGCATGGCTCTGGCCGGCCTTCTCCTAACGTTCATGGTCATACCGAAAAAAAGCCATTTAATTCGACAGATGCTGCATGACCCGATCAGTCTGCGGCATTTGGTCATTTTTGCGATTTTCGGTCTCACCCTAAGCCAATTTTCCTATTTATCAGCCATAAAAAATTCCAACGCCGGCACGGCGACGGTCCTGCAGACCCTCTGCGTCGTCTTTATGTCCTTCTACTTAGCCGTTCGCTTCCATAAGCGGCCGACGACGAGAGAAATCATCTCGGTCTTCCTGGCCTTTGGCGGCGTCTACTTATCAGCAACCCAGGGCAACCCGTCGACGATGGTCCTCTCGCCCCTTGGCCTGACCTGGGGCCTCATGGGCGCCGTCGCCGGTGTCGCCTATCCCGTTTTATCTCAAGGCCTGGCCGCCCACTGGGGTGCCCTCATCACCAACGGCCTGGGCATGATTACCGGCAGTATCGTCTTAGGCCTGTCGACACAGGTTTGGACCCACTGGCCGGCCCTCGACGCTATGGGCTGGTTTGCCGTAGCCTTCATTGTCATCGTCGGGACGGCCATTTCCTTTACGGCCTTTGTCACCGGCATCAGTGAAATCGGCCCCATGAAGGCTACCTTAATAGGAACCTTGGAACCGGTCATCGCTTCGGTGACCTCAGCCCTCGTCCTGGGAACGACCTTCCATCCCGTCGAACTCGTCGGCTACGCCTGCATCATCGCAACGGTATTCATCATCATCCTGCAGAAAAAAACGCCGGCTGAGTCTATTTCGTAATACGTATTTTTCGTGTATAATAGACCATGTATTGATAATCTATCTGCTTTCTTTTGAAAGGTGTGATTTATATGATCATTGACGACGCCGGCGGCCTCGTTTTTCGTCCGCCCAGTGAAGCCCGCAGCTTTATCCTGCGCGTAACCATCGGCTGTTCCCATAATACCTGTCGTTTCTGCAATATGTATAAAGCCTCGAAATTCCGCATCCGTCCCCTCGAAGAAATCGAAGGGATCATCGAACGCGGTGCTGAAGCCCTGCCTTTTATTCGGCGCATCTTCCTGGCTGACGGCGATGCCCTGGTGCTGCCGACCGATACCCTAGTCGCCATCATGGAAAAATGCTACGAAAAGTTCCCCAAGCTCACCCGTATCGGCGCCTATGCGACGCCGGCCGATTTAATCCGCAAGACGCCGGAAGAATTGAAGCGCCTCCGCGAAGCGGGCCTTGCCATCGTATACATGGGTATCGAAAGCGGTGACGACGACGTCCTGACCTATGTCGACAAGGGAACGACGGCAGACCTTACCATCGAAGCCGGCAAAAAAGCCTTAGCCGCCGGCATGAAGCTGTCGACGATGATTCTCCTCGGCCTCGGCGGTCAGGAACGGACAAAAGAGCATGCCCTCCATACGGCCAAAGTCGTCTCGGCCATCAACCCGACCATGCTCAGCGCCTTGTCCCTCATCATTCCCCATGAAGTCCCCCTCTACGACGATGTCATAAGCGGTAAATTCACGCCCCTTACGGCCCGGGGATTCCTCAAAGAATTGGACATGATCCTGCGCCATACGGAAATGACCAATCCCTGTATCTTCCGCAGCAATCACGTATCGAACCTCTTCCCCGTCGGCGGCACCCTGCCCATGGACAAGGAAAAGATGTTGGCCGCCTTGGAACAATATATTCCACAAGCCGACGATACGCGTCCCCTCTTAAACGATAACGGCAATTTCTAATCTGACGGGAGGTGCCTTCATGAAAAAAATATTTCTCCTTCTCCTGTTCTTCCTGCTGACCCTTACGGTCGTCAATGCCGACAACGTTCGCTTCGACAATATGCGTACCGTCGTCATCGCCGATACGACGCAGGACAATTACGCAGCCCGATATATGAAACGGGCCTTGATACAGCCTTTCCGCATCCCCTATTGGGACCGCATCGAATCGTCAGCCATCCTGTCTCCTTCGGACGTAACCGAAGAAAATCTGCGGGCAATTTCCAGGCAGTATAACGCCGATGTCGTCCTGGTCCCGGTCGTACAGACCTGGTACTGGCGTCAGTTCATGGGAAGCTATCGCTTCCGCGACGGCGGCGAAACGTATACCGAATACCGCTACCGTCTGACAGTCTATGCCTACGACAAGCGCACCGACCGCATGAGCAGCTATTCCGACAGCGGCTACGACATCGAATCGACGTCGATTCTAAACAATCCCGACGACGTCCTCTATCCGGCCATGACCCGGATCTTACGAAAGCTCCCGTATAAACGCATTCCGACGGACCTCGAAACGACGGGCAATACCATTCCGGGACTGCAAACCAAAACGACTGACGGAGGTGCGAAAATTCTGACCAACACCTTCCCGCAGTCGATTTAAGCATGCCCTCTGGGGCTTAAAAAGTTCATATCTTTTGAAAATTTCTGATTGGCAGCACAAAGCACCATTCCCTCATAGAGAATGGTGCTTTTTTTTCGTACAACGATGACCCTGCCACCTAATGATTTCCCGGTACGGCATCCATGACGGCCTGCGCCTTGATGGCCTCACGTTGTTTCTGTTCCCGAGCTTCCATATGACGGGCAAAGATTCCCGCCAAGATAGATCCCGTTACTTGATGGATGGCGGCTCCGACAGCAGCCGGAATGGCGACAGCCGGGGCAAAGAATACCGATACTAAGGAAATGGCCAGGGCATCGTTCTGCATTCCGACTTCCAAAGTAACGGAATGCTGCTGCTTTTTCCCGAGTCCCAATTTACCCGTAACGACATAACCTAAGAGGAAACCGCCGAGGTTATGGAGGAGAACCATGAGGATGATGAAGATGCCCATATCTAAAATCTTAGCACCATTGATAGCGATGACGCCGCCGACGATGACCAAAACGCCAAAGGCTGAAACAAGGACCAATACCTTCGATAAAGAAGCGATATGCTTTTCCCCCATGAGACGATGAGCCAAAAGACCTAAAACCAGGGGAACTAAGATAACTTTCATAACCGTCATGGCCATGGCGGCAAAGGAGACTTCAACCCACTGACCGGCGAGGCCCCAAACGATAAAAGGCATCATGATCGGCGCCAACAAGGTCGAGCAGGTCGTAATGGAAACGGACAAAGGAACGTCAGCTTTCGCCAAGAAGCCCATGACGTTCGACGCCGTACCACTCGGACAAGACCCGAGGAGAATCATGCCGACGGCGATTTCAGGCGGCATTTCAAAGGCCAGGACCAGGCCATACGCCAAGAGGGGCATGATCGTATAATGAGCGGTACAACCGACGAGAACTTCCTTCGGCCGCTGGAGGATCAATTTAAAGTCGCTGGCATGAAGGGTCATGCCCATGCCGAACATGATGACCCCCAAGAGGAGGACCGTATGCGGCACGGCCCATAAAAAGGCACTGGGCATAAAGTAAGCTGCCACAACGACGACGAGGACGATATACGTTAAATTCTTCCCAACAAAACCGCTTAATTTTCCGATGAAATCCATCATAGT